>JANMMN010000270.1:0-3459 GCA_031373405.1 Actinomycetes bacterium | reverse complement strand
CCCGACCGGTCGTCGACGGTGAGCAGATCCTGGTCACTCCCGAGGCGGTCGCCACCCCCGCGGCCGGCGCCGGCGGCGCCGACGGGGTCGTCGACCTCAACACGGCGGACGAGCGCGATCTCGACGCGCTCCCCGGTGTCGGCCCCGTGCTGGCGGCGCGCATCCTCGAGTGGCGCAGCGCGCACGGCCGGTTCGCCTCGGTCGAGCAGCTGCGTGAGGTGTCCGGCATCGGCGCCCGCACGTTCGAGCAGCTCAAGGCGCGGGTGCGGGTGTGAGCCCAGCAGTGCGTTTCGGCGGCGTTGCGTGGGCCAGCACCGTGCTCGCCCTGATCGCGCTGCGCCAGCTCGGTGTCCTCGTCGGGGGAGGGCTCCTGGCGGGCCTGATCCTCGGCGTCCTCGTCGTCCTCCGGTGCCGACGCGTGCGGCTCAGGCCGGTCGTCCGCCGCGCGGCGCTGGGCCTGCTGCTCGTGGCCACCGCCGCCAGCCTCGTGGTGCTCTGGCGCTGGGTCCCGCTCGCGGGCGACCCGCTCACTGCGCGCGCCGACGGCCGCTCGCGCGTCACCGCGCTCGTCATCCTCACTTCGGACCCGCAGTCGCGGTCCGGTCGTACGTCGGGGTCGCGACGCGCGGACGATGCGTGGGCGGTCGACGGTGCGGTGCTCGGCTGGGCGGCCCCAGGCTCGTCGCCGACGGGCTCCGACCTGCCGGTGCGGGTGCTCACCTCGCGCGACATCTCCGCGCTGCTGCCCGGCACCACGGTGCGGGTCACCGCACGCGTGCTGCCGGCCGAGCACCTGCTCGGCCGTGCCGTCACGCTCGTGGCGCAGGACATCGACGTGGTCGCGTCGGCACCGGCTGTGCAGCGGGCCGCCGGTGTCGTCCGTGGGGCTCTGCGTGACGCGGTGGCGGGGAGACCGGCGGACCAGGCGGGCCTGGTGCCCGGCCTCGTCGTGGGCGACACCTCCGGAGTTCCGAGCGACCTCGACCAGGCGATGCGCGACTCCGGGCTGGCGCACCTCACAGCCGTGAGCGGGGGCAACGTCGCCGTGGTCGTCCTCGTCGTGCTCGGTGCGGTCCGGCTCGCGGGACTGCGTCGCGGGCGGATCCAGGTGCTCGTCGTGGCACTCGGCGTGGCGGCCTACGTCGTGCTCGCCCGGCCGGAGCCCTCGGTGGTCCGTGCGGCCGGGATGGCCGGCGTGGTGCTCCTGGCCGTGCTGGTGGATGCGCGGGTGCGCGCGCTCGACGCGCTCGGGATGTCGGTCGGGGCCCTGGTGCTGCTCGACCCCTTCCTCTCGTTGTCGGTCGGATTCGCGATGAGCGTGCTGGCGACAGCGGCGCTCGTGCTGCTCGCCGAGCGCTGGGCACCGGCCGAGCCGGGTGCCGGGTTGGCCCGCCGCCTTGCCCGCGTCGTGCTCGCCCTCGTCGCGGTCAGCGCCGCAGCGCAGCTCGCTGTCGCCCCGCTGGTCGTGGGCATCGGGGGCGGGGTGCCGGTCGGGGGGCTCGTGGCCAACCTGCTGGCGGCGCCCGCGGTGGCCCCCGCGACGGCGCTCGGCCTCGTCGCGGCCGTCGTCGGTGTGGTGGCACCGCCGCTGGCGTCGGTCGTGGCGCTGCCGGCGTGCTGGGCGGTCGGGTGGGTGGCCCTGGTCGCGCGGTTCACCGCCGACCGGGCCGGGGTGCTCCCCTGGCCGGCCGGCTGGGAAGGGGGCCTGAGCCTCACCGCTGTGCTGGTCCTGGCCTCGGCATCCCTGCTCCTCGCCCGCCGTACCTCACCGGTCGTGCTCCGCGGAGCGGTCGCCGTCCTCCTCGCCGGTGGGGTCCTCCTGCTCTCGCCGCCGACCGCCGTGCCGCGCGGTGCGGCCTGGCCGCCGCCGGGCTGGCAGGTGGTGATGTGCGACGTGGGCCAGGGCGACGCGGTCGTGCTCGCCGCGGGTCCGGGCAGTGCGGTCGTGGTCGACGCCGGGCCGGACCCGCGCACGGTCGACCGCTGCCTGACCCGGCTCGGGATCACGCGGGTGCCCATCGTGGTGCTCACGCACTTCCACGCCGATCACGTCGAGGGGCTGCCGGGTGTGCTTCGGGGACGCTCGGTCGGGGTGGTCGTGGTCTCCCCGCTCGCCGAGCCCGCGGGCGAGGAGGTCCGGGTACGCCGCTGGCTCGCCCCGACCGGGACGCCGGTCCGCGTCGCCGGGGCCGGTGACCGGTGGACCGTGGGCGAGCTGGGGCTCCGCGTCGTCTGGCCGACCCGGCTGCTCCGCGGACAGGGCTCGGACCCCAACAACGCCAGTGTCACCCTGGTCGGCTCGGTCGACGGGACCTCGGTCCTGCTCGGCGGCGATCTCGAGCCGGCCGCGCAGGAGGCCGTGCTCTCTTCCGGGCTCGTCGGCCGCGTCGACGTGGTCAAGGTCCCACACCACGGGTCCCCGAAGCAGGCGCCCGGCTGGGTGCGCAGCGCCGCGGCGCGGATCGGTCTCGTCGGGGTGGGCCTCGACAACGACTACGGCCACCCGGCACCGGCAACCCTCGCCGCCTACCGGGCCGCCGGCGTGCTCGTCGGGCGTACCGACCTCGACGGCGACCTCGCGGTCGTGCGCGACGCCGCGGGCGCACTCGGACTCGTCCGCCGCGGCCGCTGAGCCCCAGCTCCCCACGCGGGTGTGTCCTGACGTCGGTGGCCCGTGGCATGCTCGCCCCGACATGCCCCCCGCCAAGCGATCCGCACCCAAGGCGCCCGCGACCACGACCCCCGAGGCCGAGGCCGCCGGCCGGCGCGCGGTGCTGGCCCTCGGCGCCGAGGACTTCCTCGCCGAGCGGGTGGTCACCGCGGTGGTCCTCGACGCCCGACGCACCGACCCGACGGTCGAACGACGCGACATCGACCTGGGCGCCGAGGCTGCGCTCGGCGCACTCGTCGAGGCCTGCTCGCCCAACCTGTTCGGCGACGCCGCCGTGGTGGTGGCCCGCGGGGCCGAGTCCGCCGACGAGGCGATGGTGGCCGCGCTGCTCGCCGCGGCCGCCGAGGGCGACCTGCGGATCGTCGTCGTGCATCCCGGCGGGGTCAAGGGCCGCAAGGTCGCCAACGCCCTCCTGGCGGGCGGGTTCGTCGTGGCCCCGTGCGAGAAGGCGAAGGGTCGCGCCGTCGACGACTTCGTCGCCCGCGAGCTCCACTCCGCGCGCCGCAAGGCGACCCCCGACGCCGTCGAGGCGCTTCGGGTCGCGATCGGTGACGACCTCCGAGCCCTCGCAGCCGCCTGCGCCCAGCTCGTCAGCGACGTCGAGGACGACCCGCTCACGGCGGCATCGGTCGCTCTCTACTACGACGGGGTCGCCGACGTGCCCGGCTATCTGGTCTCCGACGCCGTGCTCGGTGGTCGGGCGGTCGAGGTGCTGCGGCGCAGCCGCTGGGCCCTGGCCAACGACCCGGGGATCGGTCCGGCGCTCTCCGCGGCCGTCGCGGGCGGCC
>JANMMN010000266.1:0-9450 GCA_031373405.1 Actinomycetes bacterium | reverse complement strand
GCGGCTTGACGATGTTGTAGCAGTAGAGCAGCTCACCGGCGGCGGCGTGCCCGCTCACGTGCACCATCGCGTTGCCCTTGTGCACGACCTTCGCGCCGAGGCGGGTGAGGCCGTTGATCACGCGGCTGACGGCGTTCTCGTTGCCGGGGATGAGTGAGGACGCGAGCACGACCGTGTCGCCGGGGCCGATCTTGATCTGGTGGTCGTTGTTGGCGATGCGCGACAGCGCTGCCATCGGCTCGCCCTGCGACCCGGTGCAGATCAGCACGATCTGGTCGTCGGGCAGGTCGGAGAGCTGGTCGGACGCCACGAGGATGTCGCCCGGGATCGTGAGGTAGCCGAGGTCCCGCGCCACCCCCATGTTGCGCACCATCGAGCGGCCGAAGAACGCGACCTTGCGGCCGTGCCGGTGCGCGATGTCGATGATCTGCTGGATGCGGTGGATGTGGGAGGCGAACGACGCCACGACCACGCGACCGCCGGCGTTCTGGAAGGTGCGGTCGAGAGCGGGCTCGATGTCACGCTCGCTGCGGACGAAGCCGGGGACCTCGGCGTTGGTGGAGTCGACCAGGAAGATGTCGACGCCCCGCTCCCCCAGCCGGGCGAACGCCCGGAGATCGGTGATGCGACCGTCGAGCGGGAGCTGGTCCATCTTGAAGTCGCCGGTGTGCAGCACCGTGCCGGCGGGCGTGTCGATGAACACGGCGAGCGCGTCCGGGATGGAGTGGTTGACCGCGACGAACTCGAGGCTGAAAGGCCCGCGGCGTTCGACGTCGCCCTCCTTCACCTCGATCGTCGTGGCCTTGATCCGGTGCTCGCGGAGCTTGGCCTCGAGCAGGGCGAGGGTGAGCCGGGAGCCGAAGATCGGGATGTCCTGACGCTCACGCAGCAGGTAGGGCACGGCACCGATGTGGTCCTCGTGCGCGTGCGTGAGCACGATCGCCTCGATCGCGGCGAGCCGATCACGGATGAAATCGAAGTCCGGGAGGATCAGGTCGACGCCCGGCTGGGAGTCCTCAGGGAAGAGCACGCCGCAGTCGACGATGAGCAGCTTGCCGCCCTGCTCGAAGACCGTCATGTTGCGACCGATGTCGCCGAGGCCACCGAGCGGGACGATCCGCAGTCCGTTGGCGGGGAGCTCCGGCGGGACGCCGAGCTCGGGGTGCGCGTGGCTCATGCGACCGACTCGAACCCGGGTACGCCGCCGTCGGCGAGACCCTGCACGAGCACGCGGCGGTCGGCTGCCGACATGGGCAGCAGCGGGAGCCGCAGGGCTCCACCGCCGGGTCGGCCCTGGTGCTCGAGCGCTGCCTTCACTGCGATGACTCCTTGGGTTGTCGTCATGATCGCCTCGGTGACCGGGACGAGTTCGTCGTTGAGCTCACGGGCGAGCTCGACGTCGCCCGCCTCGTAGGCGATGACCATCGCGGCGATGCGGTCGGCGACGAGGTGTCCGGTGACGCTCACCGCGCCGACGGCGCCGACGGCGACGAGCGGAAGGTTCATCGCGTCGTCGCCGGAGTAGTAGACGAGCTCGCAGCGCGAGATCACCTGCTGGGCGCCGAACAGGTCGCCCTTGGCGTCCTTGTTGGCCACGATCTGGGGGTGCTCGGCGAGGCGCAGCAGCGACTCGGTCGAGATGGCGAGCCCGGTGCGTCCGGGGATGTCGTAGAGCATCACGGGCAGTCGGGTCGCGTCGGCGACGGTCGTGAAGTGCGCGCGCAGTCCCTCCTGCGGGGGCTTGCTGTAGTACGGCGTCACCACCAGGAGCCCGTGCGCGCCGGCCTTCTCGGCCGTCCGGGCAAGCTCGACCGTGTGCGCGGTGGCGAAGGTGCCGACGCCGGCGAGCACGTGCGCGCGGTCTCCCACCGCCTCGAGGACCGCGCGGAGCACGCGCTCCTTCTCCTCGTCGCTCGTGGTCGGCGACTCCCCTGTGGTGCCGTTGACCACGAGGCCGTCGTTGCCGAGGTCGACGAGGTCGACGGCCAGTGCCGCGGCAGCGTCGACGTCGAGAAGGCCGTCGCGGGTGAACGGAGTGACCATCGCGGTCAACATCCGACCGAACGGCCGCTGAGGGGTGGACGACGCAGGCATGGCCTCCAGAGTACCTGTCACCGGCCTGCACGAGCGCGGAGCACCGCAGTGTCACCGCCTCCCGTGCCTCCCGGTGCCCGAGGACCGCCCCGGCGCAGTGGCAACTCGGTCGTCACTGCCTGCCGGTGCCTGAGGAGCGCACCGCACTGACAGGTCGAGTTGTCAGTGTCTGGCGGAGCGCTCGCCCCTGGCGACGGCTCTCGGACCCGCCTGGACCGCCGTCGCCGTACGCCGACCGGCCTCGGGCCCACCGCAGTGACAACTCGGTTGTCAGTGCCTGCCGGTGCCTGAGCGCCGCTCCGCACGGACAACTCGGTTGTCACTGCCTGCCGGTGCCTGAGCGCCGCTCCGCACAGACAAGTCGAGTTGTCAGTGTCTGCCGGTGCCTGAGCGCTGCTCCGCACGGACAACTCGGTTGGCACTGCCCGCCGGTGCCTGAGCGCCGCTCCGCACGGACAACTCGGTTGTCACTGCCTCCCGGTGCCTGAGCGCCGCTCCGCACTGACAACTCGGTTGGCACTGCCTGCCGGTGCCTGAGCGCCGCTCCGCACTGACAGCTCCAGCGAGGAGCTACGGGGCGACCCGGCCGTTGGCCTGGAACGCGGCGTAGGTCAGGGGCATGAGCCGCTCGAACTCGAGCTCGTAGCGCTCCGCGACCATCTCGATCTCGCGCTGCGGGAACGACGGGAAGTGCGAGCCCTCGCGCTTGGTGCGCAGCGAGAGGAAGTTCATCAGCGCCCGGGCATTCATCGTCACGTACGCGGACGAGTAGATGGTCACCGGCAGCACGACGCGGGCGACCTCGCGCGCGACACCGGCAGCGAGCATCGCCTGGTAGGCGGCGTAGGACTGCGCGCAGGAGGCGCGCACCTGCTCCTCGACCACCGCGTGCTGCTCCGCGGTGCCCGGGACGAACTCGTAGGCACCCGGCTTTCCCTGCTGCACGAGATTGCGGTCAGGGCCGGGCACGTAGAAGACCGGCTCGAGCTCGCGGTAACGACCGCTCTCCTCGTTGTAGGAGGTGATCCGGTGCCGCATGTGCTCGCGCCACACGAAGATCGGCGCGCGCACGAAGAAGGTGAACGAGTTGTGCTCGAACGGGCTGCCGTGCCGGTCGCGCATCAGGTAGTTGATCAGCCCGGCCGAGCGCGACGCGTCGCCGTCGACGTCCTCGAGCGACTGCTCGCCCCGGGTCGAGACCCGCGCGGCGAACAGCACGTCGGAGTCCGAGGCGGACGACTTCACCAGCTCGACGGTGACGTCGCTCCGGAACGTGATCTCGGGGACGGCCACGTCGGTCATGCGGATCTCCAGCTCGTTCGGCGGGTCGTTCGGTGCTCGTTCCGTGCTTCGGTGCTCGTCGCGGATGCGGTCGTGTGGGCGGTCGTGTGGGCCGTCGTGTGGGCCGGTCGTGTGGGCCGGTCGTCGCCGCCCGCTCAGCGCTGTCGCAGGCTAGCGGCCGAGCACCTTGGGCCCGATGACCGCCCCGCCACCGCCGTCGAACCGCGCGAGTCCCAGCGTCGCGACGTCCGGGTCGGGCGTACGCCGCTCCACGAGGTCGGCCAGCACGAGTCCCATCAGCGCGGAGAACTTGAAGCCCTCGCCAGAGTCGCCCACGGCGATCACGACCCGTCCGTCGGCGACGGCGTCGACGACGAACCGGCCGTCCGGTGAGTCGGTCCACGTGCACACCTGCGCGTCGAGCACGGCGGGGTCGAGGTCGGAGAAGTTGCGGGTGACGCGCTCGGAGATCGCGGCGGAGATCGCCCGGTCCGGCACCCGGTCCAAATCGTCCTCACGCCACTCGCGCAGCGCCTGGTCGACGCCGAGCTTGTAGCCGCGACCCGGCGTGGGCATGCCGTACATGCCCGGCTCGTCGCCCATCGGACCGTCGTAGAGGCACGGCAGGTCGTCGGTGGCCGGGGCGCGTCCGACGTGAGCGACCTGCTCGAGCACCGGGCGCAGGGCGAGGTCGACCCCCACCTGGGGCAGCAGCGCCCCCGCTCCCGGACCGGGCGCGAGCACCAGCACGTCCGCCTCGAAGGTGCGTCCGTCCTCCGCCCGCACGAGCACACCGTCGGCAGTGGAGTCGATCTCCCGGATGACCGGACCGGTCACGAGCCGTCCGCGCGCCATCGCGAACAGCGCCGCCTGCGCGTCGAGCGCGGCCCGGGCCAGGACCGGCCCGGCGGTCTCCTGCCACACCCCGGCCCGACCGTCCGGGCGCAGCCCGGGGAAGAACGCCGCGACGTCACCCGCGTCGACCACGGTGAACGGCACGTTCTCGCTCTCGAGCGCGGCGATCACCCTCGGCGTGCTCACGTCGTCGCGCCACATCAGCCCGCGACGCAGGATCGCCGTGATGCCCGAGGCGGCCTCGAGCCGTTCCCACGCCTCGACGCTGCGCAGCGCGAGCCGCACCCGCACCGCGTCGGGATGCGTCAGCCGCCAGAGCCGGGTCGGCCCTGAGCTCGACGCGAGCTGGCTCGACGGCCCGTAGCGGTCGACGAGGACCACCTGGTGGCCGCGCCGGGCCAGCTCCGCCGCCGCAGGCAGACCCCAGGCACCGGCACCGACCACCAGGCATCGCACGTCGCTCACGCTACCCGCGAGGATGGGGCCATGACCGATCTGCCGTTCCCCCGGGTGACCGCCTCCGCGGCAGCCGACTCCTCGGTGCGCGCCGCGCGTCCGCAGGATGCCCTGGGGGTCGCCGATGTCCAGCTCGCGGTGTGGCGGGCGGCGTACGCCGAGGTGCTGCCCGAGGTCGTCGATCTCGACCGGGACGACGTGGCGGAGCAGTGGCGGCGCTCGATCCCGGACGCGGTGTCGTCGCACCATCTCGTGCTCGTCGCGCTCGAGGGCCCGGCCGTCGTCGGGTTCCTCGTCGCCGCACCGCTGCCGGAGGATGCGCGCCCGGCGCAGGGCGAGATCGCCGACCTGCTCGTGCACCCCGAGCACACCCGACGTGGTCACGGCTCGCGACTGCTCGCCGCGGGCGTCGACCTGCTGCGCCAGCGGGGGGATCGCGAGGTGCTCACCTGGTGCGGGCAGGACGACGCGCCCCGCCGCACCTTCCTGGAGTCGGCGGGCTTCGCTGAGGACGGTGTACGCCGCACCCTCGACATGGGTCCGGGCACACCGGCGTTGAGCGAGCTTCGACTCACCGCGCTGCTGGACTGACGCCCCCTAGGCTGCGCCCGTGACCGCACGCTTCTCCGGGTTCCCCGTCGAGGCCTTCGAGTTCTACGACGCGCTGGCGGCGGAGAACACCAAGGCGTGGTGGGCCGCGCACAAGTCCGAGTACGAGTCCGTCGTGCGCGACCCGCTCCTCGCGCTCCTCGCGGAGCTCGAGACGGAGTTCGGCGCGGCCCATGTCTTCCGGCCCTACCGGGACGTGCGTTTCAGCAAGGACAAGACCCCCTACAAGGACCATCAGGGCGGTTTCGTCGGCGCGGAGGACGGCATGGGGTGGTACGTGCAGGTGGGGCGCACCGGGCTGATGGTGGCCGGCGGTTGGTACTCCGGACAGGGCAAGCAGCTGGCGCGCTACCGGGACGCGGTCGACTCCCCCGTCGGCGGCGAGCTCGACCGGGCGATCGCGAGGGCTCGCACGGCAGGCCTCGAGCTCGGTGGCGACGTCATGAAGACGAGGCCGCGGGGCGTCGCCGACGACCACCCGAGGCTCGCGCTGCTCCGGCACCGGTCGGTCACGGTCGAGGCGCAGCACGGGATACCCGCCTGGGTGAGCACCCGCACCGCACTCACGAAGGTCCGGGCGCAGTGGCGCGCGATGGCGCCGCTCGTCGACTGGCTCGTCGACCACGTAGGCCCCGCCGACGACGGCATCCCGACGGAGCCCCGGTGACCGACCCGGTCGCGTGGGAGGTCGAACGGCGCGGCATCGTCACCAACGCCGCCAGCATCGGGCTCGCCGTCGCCGCGTACGGCGTCTCGTTCGGGGCCATCTCGGTGACCGGAGGGCTCAGCGTGCTGCAGACGCAGGTGCTCTCGGCCCTGATGTTCACCGGGGCCTCGCAGTTCGCGTTCGTCGGCGTCGTCGTCGCGGGCGGTGGCGCGGCTTCGGCCGTGGCGACCAGCGTGCTGCTCGGCGTACGCAACTCCTTCTACGGCCTGTCGATGGCACCGATCCTGCGAGTGCGCGGCGTACGCCGGTTGGCTGCCGCCCACCTCACCCTCGATGAGTCCGCTGCCATGGCGGTCAGCAGGTCCACCGAGCACGACGGGGGACGCGCGAGCCGCCTCGCCTTCTGGGCCACGGGGCTCTCGGTGTTCATGTTCTGGAACCTCGCCACGCTGCTCGGAGCCCTCGGTGCCGGTGCGCTGGGCGACCCCAAGGTGTGGGGCCTCGATGCCGCGATCCCGGCCGGTTTCATCGCACTGGTCTGGCCGCGGCTCAAGGACTCGCGCTCCTGGTCGATCGGCATCGCTGCGGCTGTCGTCGCCCTCGCCCTGACGCCGTTCCTGCGCCCGGGTGTCCCGGTGCTCGTGACCGCTGTCGTGGCGGTGGTCGCGGGGGTGCTGGCGGTGCGGTCGGCCGGGGACCCGGCGGCGGCTTCGCCGGTCGCGGGACGGAGCACGCCATGACCGAGACCTGGTGGGCGCTGATCGCAGCGGTCGTGGGCTGCTACGCGCTCAAGCTCGCCGGCCAGTCCGTCCCGCAGACCCTGCTCGAGCGGCCGCTCGTGCTCGCTGTCGCCGACGACCTGCCGGTGGCCCTGCTCTGCGCCCTCGTCGCGGTGCAGACCTTCACGGTCGGCCAGGACCTCGTCCTCGACGCCCGCGCCGCGGGGCTCGCCGCGGCAGTGGTCGCTCTCGCGCTGCGCGCTCCGTTCCTCGTCGTCGTGATCGTGGGCGCGGCCGTGGCCGCCGGCGTCCGCGCGCTGGGCTGGGCACCGTGAGCGAGGCATGATCGGGGCATGACCAGCGACCCGCGGACCCCGCGTCCGCTGTTCCGCGTCTTCGACCGTGACCCCGACCGGCACCGCCCGGTCGACGCCGACTACGTCCAGGTCCGACCGGTCCGGCTGCACCGGCCAGGGCCGTGGCGCAGCGCACTGGTGGTGGTCCTCGCCGTGCTCACCACCTGGTCTGCGCTGGCCGCGGCCGTGGCCGTCGTGGGTGCTCGCGGGCTGCTGGTCAAGGCAGTCGTCCTGGTCGCGGTCGGGCTTCCGGTCGCGGCCCTCGTCTGGCTCACCTCCCGCGTTCTCGCCGTCGGTCCCTACGTCACCGACCACGCGCTGCGGCACAACCGCGTGCTCTCGCACACCGAGGTCGAGTGGGCCGACGTGGTCGACGTACGCCGGGTGCCCGGGCCGGTTCGGATCCTCGGGATCGGCCCGCACGTCGAGGGTGAGCAGGTGGTCGTCGTGCTGCGCGACGGCAGCGAGCTCGGCACGACCCTGACGACGCGCTCGCCGGACTTCCTCCGACGGGCGGAGGCGTACGACGTGGCCGCGCTCGCACTCGAGCGCTGGTGGCGCGACACGACCCGCCGGCCGCGCTGAGAACGGTCGGTCAGTCGAGACCGAGGTACGAGTCGAGCCCGACGGTGAGCCCCGGATGTGCGGCGACGCTGCGCACTCCGAGCAGGACGCCCGGGGCGAACGACGCCACATCGGTGCTGTCGTGGCGGATCGACAAGGTCTCCCCTGCCTCCCCGAGCAGCACCTCCTGGCTCGACACGAGACCGCGCAGCCGGACCGAGTGCACCGCGATGCCGTCGACCATGGCGCCGCGGGCGCCGTCGAGGCCTTGCGTCGTCGCGTCGGGCATGGACCCCAGGCCGGCCGCGGCGCGCGACTCCGCGACGGCGCGGGCCGTCGCGGCAGCCGTGCCCGAGGGGGCGTCGACCTTGCCCGGATGGTGCAGCTCGACGATCTCGACCGACTCGAAGAAGCGGGCGGCCTGCGCCGCGAAGCGCATCATCAGGACCGCGCCGATCGCGAAGTTGGGGGCGATCAGCACCCCCGTGCCGGGGGAGTCCTTCAGCCAGGAGCGCACCTGCGCGTAGCGGACGTCGTCCCAGCCGCTCGTGCCGACGACCGCGTGGATCCGGTTGCGCACCAGGAACTCCACGTCGCGGAGGACGACGTCAGGGTGGGTGAAGTCGACGACGACCTCGCACCCGGCGCTCACCAGCGCCTCGAGCTCGTCGTCCTGGTCGATCGAGGCGACCAGCTCGAGGTCCTCGGCCGCGGCGACCGCCGCCGCCATCGCGGAGCCGACGCGCCCCAGGGCACCGATGACACCGACTCGCATGGTCATGGACGCGCTTCCCCTCAGGAGGCGACCGCGGCCGAGAAGTCGCGGTCGGTGTCGAACGGGCCGATGACGGCCAGGGTAGGCGTGACCTCGAGCAGCGTGCCGGCCACGTCACGGACATCGTCGATCGTCACGGCGTCGATGGCACCGAGCACCGCGGCGGTCGACCACAGCTCGCCGGCGAGCAGCTCGGCCTTGCCGATGCGCGACATGCGCGACCCGGTGTCCTCCAGGCCGAGCACGAGGCCCCCGCGCAGCTGTCCCTTGCCCCGCTCGAGCTCCTCGGCCGTCAACCCGTGAGCGGCGACCTTGACGAGCTCGTCGCGCGAGATCTCGAGCACCTCGTCGACCTTCTTCGGCATGCACCCGGCGTAGACGCCGAACATCCCGGTGTCGGCGTGGTGAGCGGCGAAGGAGAACACGGAGTACGCCAGACCGCGCTTCTCGCGGATCTCCTGGAAGAGCCGGCTGCTCATGCCACCACCGAGGGCGGCGTTGAGCACGCCGAGGGCGAAGCGTCGCTCGTCGTCGCGTGCCAGACCGGGGACTCCGAGCACCACGTTTGCCTGCTCGGTGCTCTTGGTGAGCACACGGATGTCACCCGCGCCGCGGGTGCGGAACTCGCCGGCGCGCGGCAGAGCGGGCGCCGCGTCCCCGTCGAGCATCCCGGCCGCGGCGAAGGCCTTGCGGACGTGGCGTACGACGGTGGCGTGGTCGACGTTGCCGGCAGCCGCGACGACCATGTTCTCGGGGCGGTACTTGCCGCGGTAGAAGGCCCGGATGGCGCGCGGGGTGATCCCCTCGATCGTCTCGACAGTGCCGAGGATCGGTCGCCCGAGCGGCGTGGGGCCGTACATCGCGTCGGCGAACTCCTCGTGCACGAGGTCGCCGGGGTCGTCGTCGCGCATCGCGATCTCCTCGAGGATCACGTCGCGCTCGCCGTCGACGTCGGCGGCGCGAAGCAGCGCGGAGGTGACGAGGTCGCTGATCACGTCGATCGCGAGCGGGAGGTCGGCGTCGAGGACCCGCGCGTAGAAGCAGGTGTACTCCTTGCTGGTGAAGGCGTTCATC
>JANMMN010000241.1:0-5056 GCA_031373405.1 Actinomycetes bacterium | reverse complement strand
GAAGAAGATGTTCGGTGCCGATATAATCATGATTGAAACGGCGTGCTTCTTCTTTGGCGTAAACAATAACTTTGCGGGCACGTTCAGTAAACCGGTTAAACATATACCACGGCGGTGCCGGATTCCCTGGTAGCAGCCGATCTCGACCTTGCGACGGATGTCGGCGGCGACCTCGCGGCGGAGGTCCCCCTCGGTCTTGTAGTTGGCCTCGAGCCAGTCACGCAGCTTGAGCAGGTCCTCGTCGTTGAGGTCCTTCACGCGGAGGTCCGGGCTGATGCCGGTGGCCTCGAGCGTCTGCAGCGCGCGGGTCTTGCCGATGCCGAAGATGTACGTGAGCGCAACCTCGAGCCGCTTGTCGCGGGGGAGGTCGACACCGACGAGACGTGCCATCGGGCGTTCTCGCTTCCAGTTCGTCCGGAGGTTTCGGGTGCGGTACCGGTCCCACCGCCCTCGGTGGGTCCTCGGCCTCCGGGCCGGGGGTGGCGTCCCGCACGCGGCACGTGTGCTGCGCGGGGGTCGGGTACCGCATCTAGATGCCGATCGGCGTGGTGCCGGCGGCGCGTGGTGCTGTGGTGCTCGGTGCGGTGGTGCTCGGTGCGGTGGTGCGACTAGCCCTGACGCTGCTTGTGGCGCGGGTTCTCGCAGATCACCATGACCCGACCGTGACGGCGGATCACCTTGCACTTGTCGCAGATCTTCTTGACGCTGGGGTTGACCTTCATCGATCTCTCCACGGGTGCTCGTGCCTAGGCGCGGGGCGCCCGTGCGACTAGTGGCGGACAGGGGTGGTCGGCACTCGGCTCGTGCGGCGTACGCCGCGCGGTCCGGGAGCGACCGTCACTTGTAGCGGTAGACGATCCGGCCGCGGGTGAGGTCGTAGGGCGAGAGCTCCACGACCACCCGGTCGTCGGGGAGGATCCGGATGTAGTGCATCCGCATCTTCCCGCTGATGTGTGCCAGCACCTTGTGCCCGTTGTCAAGCTCCACCCGGAACATGGCGTTCGGGAGGGACTCGGTGATCGTGCCCTCGAGTTCGATGGCACCGTCTTTTTTGGGCATGTCCTCGCACTTCATCCGATTCGACTGCGTTACCTTGCTGGCTAGCGGGCGCGCCCCGCTGACCGCTCCCCGCCGGGCGAACCGGCCGAGCACGGACACGACGAGACACGACTCCACGAGCCGAGGAGCGAGTCTACGTCAGTTCCCCCCAGGGGCGTTAATCCGATGATCAAGGTCCACCCCCGCCCCCACGCCGCACCCCCCTGGCCCCGAGTAACACCTCGAACCGACGGGTTGAGCACTCGAACCGGTCGATTCGAGGTGTAACTCGCATCCCTGGGGTGGAGAGGGCAGGAACTAGGCCGGGGTTGTGACGGCCAGGGCTTGTAGTCGCTCGGACCCGCCGTCCAGCGCCGTGAGGACCCACGGGCCCTCGTCGGTGAGGGCGACGGTGTGCTCCCAGTGGCAGGCCCGGCGGCCGTCGAGGGTCACCACGGTCCAGTCGTCCTCGAGCGTGCGGACCGCTCGGTCGCCCGCGCAGACCATGGGTTCGATCGCGAGGGCCATCCCGGCCACCAGCTCGAGGGTCTTGCCGGTGACCTCGTAGTTGGGGACGTTCGGCTCCATGTGCATCGAGGTGCCGATGCCGTGACCGACGTACTCCTCGACGATCCCGTAGCCCTCGCCCTTCGGCTGGGCCCGCACATAACCCTCGACCGCGCGCCCGATGTCGTTGAGGCGATCACCGACCCGCGCGGCGGCGATGCCACGCCACAGGGCCTCCTCGGTGATCCGGGACAGCTCGAGCGCCTCCTCCGACACCTGACCGACCGAGACCGTGACGGCCGCGTCCCCGTGCCATCCGAGGAGGATCGCGCCGCAGTCGATCGAGACCTGGTCGCCCTCGAGCAGCACGCGCTCGCCGGGGATGCCGTGCACGACCTCGTCGTTGACCGACGTGCAGATGCTGGCGGGATAGCCGTGATAGCCGAGGAACGACGGGACCGCGCCGGCGCTGCGGATGGAGTCCTCCGCGATCGCGTCGAGTGCCCGTGTCGTGACGCCAGGAACGACCGCGTCACGCAACAGCTCGAGCGTGCGCGCCACGACGAGGCCCGCCTCACGCATCAGCAGGATCTGATCGGGGGTCTTGATCTCGACCCGGTCCTTACGACGGAACACGCGACGCTCAGGCGCCGAGGACCGAGAGCACGCGGGCTGTGACGTCCTCCACCGAGCCCATGCCGTCGACCTGCACCAGCACGCCCGCCTGGGCGTAGACCGCGGTGAGCGGTGCGGTCTGCTCGGCGTAGACCTCCTGGCGGCGGCGGATGACCTCTTCGGTGTCGTCGCTGCGGCCCTGCTCGGCCGCCCGCTTCACCAGCCGGGCGACAACCTCGTCGGTGTCGACCGTGAGCTCGACGACGGTGTCGATGGCAGCGCCGCGCTCGGCGAGCATCCCGGTCAGCTCGTCGACCTGAGCCGGCGTGCGCGGGTAGCCGTCGAGCAGGAAGCCCACGGCGGTGTCGGGCTGCGCGAGCCGGTCGCGCACCATTGCGTTGGTGAGCGAGTCGGGGACGTACTCGCCGGCGTCCATGAACTTCTGGGCCTCGAGCCCGAGGGGTGTCCCGCCCGCGACGTTGGTGCGGAAGATGTCGCCGGTCGAGACGTGCGGGACGCCGAGCCGGCCGGCGACCACGACTGCCTGGGTGCCCTTCCCCGCTCCGGGCGGTCCCATCAGCACGACCCGCATCAGCGGAGGAACCCCTCGTAGTTGCGCTGCTGGAGCTGGGACTCGATCTGCTTCACGGTGTCGAGCCCGACCCCGACCATGATCAGCAGGCTCGTGCCACCGAACAGGAACGACTGCCCGATGCCGAGGAAGCCGAAGGCGACGAACGGCACGATCGCGATGATCGCGAGATAGATCGAGCCGGGCAGCGTGATCCGCGTGAGCACGTAGTCGAGGTACTCGGCGGTCGGCTTGCCGGCCCGGATGCCGGGGACGAATCCGCCGTACTGCTTCATGTTGTCGGCGACCTCGACCGGGTTGAACGTGATCGCGACGTAGAAGTAGGTGAAGAAGATGATGAGAACCGCGTAGGTGAGGACGTAGAGCGGCTTCGTGCCGTCCTGGAAGTTCGACGCGATCCACTGGGCGAGCGAGCCCTGGCTGCCCGAGAGCTGCACGATCAGCGTCGGCACGTAGAGCAGCGACGAGGCGAAGATGACCGGGATGACGCCGGCCATGTTGACCTTGAGCGGGATGTACGTCGAGGTCCCGCCGTACATCTTGCGACCGACCATCCGCTTGGCGTACTGCACCGGGATACGCCGCTGGGCCTGCTCGACGTAGACGACCGCCCCGATGATCGCGACGCCCACCACCACGACGATCGCGAGGGTGAAGATGCCGTTGATCGTGTAGATCTGCCAGAGCTGGCCGGGGAAGGTCGCGATGATCGAGGTGAAGATCAGCAGCGACATGCCGTTGCCGACGCCGCGGTCGGTGATGAGCTCACCGAGCCACATGATGACGGCGGTGCCCGCGGTCATCACGAAGATCATCTGGACGACGATCAGGATGCTCTGGTCGGGCATGATCTGCTCGCTGCAGCCCTGGAAGAGTCGCCCGGGCACCCGGGCGAGAGCCACGATGCCGGTCGACTGCAGGATCGCGAGACCCACGGTGAGATAGCGGGTGTACTGGGTGAGCTGGGCCTGACCGGCCGAGCCCTCCTTGCGCAGCGACTCCAGCCGAGGGATGACCACCGTGAGCAGCTGGATGATGATGCTCGCCGTGATGTAGGGCATGATCCCCAGCGCGAACACCGACAGCTGGAGCAGTGCTCCACCGCTGAACAGGTTGATCAGGCCATAGATCGAGTTGTCCTGCACCAGCTCGATACAGCGCTGGATCGCGGTGTAGTCGACCCCTGGTGTGGGGACGACGGAGCCGAGACGGAACAGCGCGATGATGCCGAGGGTGAACAGCAGCTTCTTGCGCAGGTCCGGCGTGCGGAACGCCGACGCGAACGCGGAAAGCACGGCCCCTCCAGGTGGGCACCCTGCGGTGCCCGTGTGACAACGGACGCCCACGGCCTACGCCGTGAGCGAGGTGCATCCACGCGATCCGGGTCTCCCCTGGTGGACCGCATGAGCCTAACAGTCGAGGCAGCAGGGGCGTCCCCCGGCGTCGCTTACGACGCGGGGAACGCCCCTGCGGGTGCTACGAGTACGTCCGTGCTCAGGCGAGCTCGGTCGCGGAGCCGCCTGCGGTGGCGATCTTGGCCTTGGCGGTGTCGGAGAACGCGTGCGCGCTCACCTGCACGGCCACCGAGATGTCGCCGTTGCCGAGGACCTTGACCGGCTGGTTCCTGCGAACCGCGCCGGCGGCCACGAGCTCGTCGACGCCCACGGCGCCACCCTCGGGGAACAGGGCAGCGAGCTGGGCCACGTTGACGACCTGGAACTCGACCTTGTTGGGGTTCTTGAAGCCCTTGAGCTTGGGCAGCCGCATGTGCATCGGCATCTGCCCGCCCTCGAAGGACGCGGGAACCTGGTAACGCGCCTTGGTGCCCTTGGTGCCGCGACCGGCCGTCTTTCCCTTGCTGGCCTCACCGCGACCCACGCGGGTCTTGGCAGTCTTGGCGCCCGGAGCCGGGCGCAGGTGGTGAACCTTGAGAGTCATCTCAGTCGACCTCCTCAACCTTGACGAGGTGCGAGACCGTGGTGACCATCCCGCGGATCTCGGGGCGGTCCTCCTTCACGACGACGTCACCGATGCGCTTGAGCCCCAACGTGCGCAGGGTGTCGCGCTGGTTCTGCTTGCCACCGATCCCCGAACGGAGCTGGGTGACCTTGAGCCGCGCCATCACGCCCCCGCTCCTGCGGCACGGGCCCGCAGCATCGCGGCCGGAGCCACGTGCTCGAGCGGGAGACCACGGCGAGCCGCGACCTCTTCGGGACGCTCGAGGCCCTTGAGGGCCGCGACCGTCGCGTGCACGACGTTGATGGCGTTGTCCGAGCCGAGCGACTTGCTGAGCACGTCGTGGAT
>JANMMN010000222.1:0-5493 GCA_031373405.1 Actinomycetes bacterium | reverse complement strand
CACGCTCGGGATGGGCGAGTGGCCCGGCGTCGTGGAGGAGCTGCACGCACCCGTGCTGCCGCACATGGGCTGGAACACCGTCGAGGTTCCTGAGGGGTCCACGCTGTTCCGTGGCGTCGAGCAGGAACGCTTCTACTTCGTGCACTCCTACGCGGTACGTCGATGGCAGCTCGACGTCCCGACGACGAGCCGCACCGAGGCGCCCAAGCTCACCTGGGCCACGCACGGTGAGCCCTTCGTCGCCGCAGTCGAGAACGGACCGTTGTCGGCCACGCAGTTCCACCCGGAGAAGTCCGGCGACGCCGGCGCGGCCGTGCTCGCCAACTGGGTCGCGACGCTGTCGTGACGTCGGCGTGAGCAAGGAGCGGGCCCGCCGGCGCGCCGAGCGGGAGTCGGTCGCGGCGGAGGATCGGCGCCGGCGGGAGAGCAAGGCGCAGCGCGCAGCCACCCGCGCCGCCGTCACAGGGACGGTCGCCGCGCCGGTGTCGAGGACGTCCAACGCCTTCTCGCGCTGGTGGCGCCGCACCTATCCGCCCGGCGACCCGCTCGCACCGCGTCGTCGTCGACGCACCCTCGTGCTCCTCGCAATCTTCCTCGTCGTCCAGGTCATCGCCTGGTGGCTCTACCCGTCGTGGCCGATCCGGCTGGGCGTGCTGGGGCTCTCGGTGCTCCTCCTCCCGGTCGTACGCGTCATGCTCTGGGACCGTCGCTAGGGTCGAGCCATGACCACCGAACAAGTCGCGCCGCCCGTGCTCCAGCTCCTCCCTGCCGTCGACGTCGCCGACGGCCAGGCCGTCCGCCTCGTCCGGGGTGCCGCCGGCAGCGAGACGTCCTACGGCGACCCGCTCGAGGCCGCTCTCACCTGGCAGGAGCAGGGCGCCGAGTGGATCCACCTCGTCGACCTCGACGCCGCATTCGGCCGGGGCTCCAACGCGGAGCTGCTCGCAGATGTCGTCGGTCGCCTCGACGTCCAGGTCGAGCTCAGCGGCGGCATCCGCGACGACGCGTCGTTGCGCGCCGCGCTCGCGACCGGGTGCACCCGCGTCAACATCGGCACCGCCGCCCTGGAAGACCCGGAGTGGTGCGCGGCGGTGATCGCGGAGTTCGGGGATCAGGTCGCGGTGGGGCTCGACGTCCGCGGCACGACCCTGGCGGCACGCGGCTGGACCCAGGAGGGCGGCGAGCTCTTCGAGGTGCTGGCGCGCCTCGACGCCGAGGGCTGCGCCCGCTACGTCGTGACCGACGTCAACCGGGACGGCACCCTCACCGGTCCCAACCTCGACCTGCTGCGCGAGGTCTGCGAGCGCACCGACCGGCCGGTCGTGGCCTCCGGCGGAGTCTCCTCGCTCGCCGACCTGCATGCGATCGCTGCGCTGGTCCCGCTCGGCGTCGAGGGAGCGATCGTCGGGAAGGCGCTCTACGCCGGGTCCTTCACGCTGCCCGAGGCGTTGGCTGCTGTCGCGCCACGGCTGGAGACCTACCAGTCGGCCTTCCGTCGCGGGGACGGGATCCCCGGGTTCATGCCGTGAGCGCCGACCGTCGGATCTCCTCGGGCGGGCCGTGGGAGGACGTCGTCGGCTACTCCCGCGCCGTCGTGGCAGGCCCGTGGGTGCTCGTGTCCGGCTCGACGTCGACCGTCGACGGCGAGGTGGCGCACGAGGGCGATGCCTACGCCCAGACCCTCGAGGCCTTCGGTGTCGTCCGCCGTGCCCTCGAGCAGGCCGGGCTCGGTCTCGACGACGTCGTACGCACCCGGATGTACCTCGCCGACATGGCCCATGAGGCCGACGTCGCGCGAGCCCACAAGGAGCTCTTCGACGCAGTCCGCCCCGCCGCGACGATGGTCGCGATCACGTCGTTCGTCGACGCCCGCATGCTCGTCGAAGTAGAGGCCGACGCCTACCGCAACTGAAGGGTCCATAGGTTCGATAGGTCCGAACCAGATCCACCTTCATCGGCGACGAGGAAGCCGTGCGACGTGCTCACCGGCGCGCACCTCCGTCGAGGGGTGGCACCGGTGCAGAACCGGAGCCACACGGTGCGCGGGATCGACTGGGGCATGGAAGTCCGCTACCTCGTGGTGGTGGACGGGGCGCCCGGCAGGCCTCGTACATCACCCGGGTACCACGTCGTGAATCGGATCGTCATCAGGGCTCACCCTCTTGTGCGGCCTCCCGACGGCGAGGAGCCTGGTCGGGTGCGGGCGATCCCCGCCCGCCTCCGGGAGGTCAAGATGCGCAGCTCAGCCCTCGTCCTCGTCACAGCCTCGGCCCTGGTGGCCATCGCGCCGACCGCGGCCGCGGCCGGCGTCACCCGTACGCCCTCGTCCCTCACCGTCGAGACCCAGTTCTGGGACGCCGCGAGCGAGGCGACGGGCACGGGTCTGCTCAGCGGCTGCACCGCTGTCACCGGGTTGGGCCAGGTGTCCACCCGCTCGGCGCACTTCATCGGGCGCAAGTCCGTCGACTGCGGCGACGGCGGCTTCGTCCTCGGGTTCCAGGCGGCCTTCGAAGGCGTGGGGACGACGGGCACCTGGCGGGTGCTCAGCTCGACCGGGTCCCTGACAGGGCTGTCCGGCAGCGGCGCCCTGGTCGGCGGGCCCGACTGCGAGGTCGCCGCCGGGAGCCAGGGATGCATCGAGGACACGTTCACCGGCACGCTCTTCCTCGCGCCGGGGTGACGCTCTAGCTGCCCACCCTCTGTCACGATCTGTGCGGGACCTGATCGTGGCGGAGGGGAGCTGGGCCGGTGAGACTGTTCGCGCCCGTGCCGGCGCAGCGCGCGGTGGAGGCTACGCCGGCGGACCGCGACCGCGTCGTCGACGCCGCGCGCGCCGCGGCACTGCTCGTGGTGGTGATCGGTCACGGCGTGATGGCCGTGGTGGCCTGGCCGGACGGGATCCCGCGGCTCGGCAACCTGCTCGCGGCCTTCCCGTGGACGCAGGCGCTCACCTGGGTGCTGCAGATCATGCCGCTCTTCTTCTTCGCCGGCGGAGCGGCCAGCACCCTGTCGTGGGACAAGCACGCCGCCCGAGACGGTGCGTACGCATCCTGGCTGTGGTCACGCGCGCAGCGACTGCTGCGGCCGGCCTGGGTCTATCTCGCGGTGATGTCCGTCGTCGCCACGCTGGTCACGATCCTCGCCCCGGGGGACGTCGCGGCACCGCTGATGGTGCTCACCACGCAGCTGCTCTGGTTCCTCGGCGCCTACCTCCTGGTCACCGCGCTCACACCGCTGTTCGCGACGACCTCGCCGCTCGGGGGAGCGGTGACCGCGCTCGCGCTCGTCGCAGGGTGCGGCTTCGTGGACGCCGCGAGGTTCGCGTGGGGGTGGCCAGAGGCGATCGGGCTGGTGAACTTCGTCCTGGTCTGGACCGTCCCGGCGTACCTCGGGTCGCTGCGCGCTCACGGGACGCTGTCCCGTGTCCCCTGGCCCGTGCTCGTCGGCGTGCTCGTCGGCGTGCTCGGGGGCAGCGCCACGCTGATCAGGTACGGTCCCTGGCCCGTCTCGATGGTCGGGATGCCCGGCGAGCCGGTGAGCAACATGGCACCGCCGACCGTGGTGCTCGCGCTCCACTCGGTGGCCCTCGTGTGCGTGCTCACCCTGCTCGACGCCCCGCTGCGCCGCCTGCTCGCTCGCCCCGCGGTATGGCGTCCCGTCACTGCGGTCAACCTGGTGGCGATGACGCTCTACCTCTGGCACCTGCCCGTGCTCATCGCGCTGACGACCCTGGGGCACGTGGTGCACCTCGACCGCCCGGTCGGCCTCGACGCCGGCGGCTTCCCGGTGCCCGACGGCTGGGGCTATGCCTGGGGGAGCGCGCTGTTCTGGATCGTGTACGGCATCGGCGTGTGGGCCGTCGTGCGGCTGATGTGGCCCCTCGAGCACGCACCGCTGCCCTGGTGGGACTCGCCGCCGCGCTCGCATGGTCCCCGTTCGCCGCGTACCGCGTCGGTGGTGGCGTGCATCGGGACCGTCGGGGTGGGCGTCGCCACCCTCGCCCTGTCCGCGACCGGGCTGGCCGGGTTCCCCACGCGGGTGCTGACGTACGCCGGACTGCCTCTCAACGCGGCGGCGGCCATCGCTGTGCTCGTGGCCTCCGGTGCCGCGATCCGGTGGGCCGGCGCGCGTCGGGACGCTAGGGAATCGTGATGGCGATCCCGACGTGACCGCCGCTGTTGCGCCGGAACACCCGGCCGAAGGTGCCGAACAGGCTGAACATCAGCTTGTACTTTGCCTTGTGCCGCACCACGATCGCGGCGACACCCGCGGGGTCGTCGACGACGTACGCCGTGCCCTCGACCGAGGTCCCCTGCAGAGCCCCGCGCGCGTCGCACGGGGCGAGCTGCACCCGTGCGTCGTGGCGAAGCCGCCGCACCTTGCCCGAGCCGGCCTCGGTCCAGACGAAAAGCTGCGCGCCGTCACTGCTCAACCACACCGGCGTCGTGACCGGGGAGCCGTCCTTGCGGTAGGTGGTGAGCGCGATGTAGCTGCCCGCGCCAAGTCTCTCGATCTCCGGGTTGGTGGTGGCGTCGCTCATGAGCACGAGGGTAGGGGAGCGCTCGCAGTACGGCGCGGCGAGCCGAACCGGGGCCGGGCGCCAAAGCCTGGGCTCCTAGGCTGACCCCGTGCCTGTCGCCGTCCGCGTGATCCCGTGCCTCGACGTCGACGGCGGCCGGGTCGTGAAGGGCGTCAACTTCGTCGACCTGCGCGACGCCGGTGACCCGGTCGAGCTCGCCCGTGCCTACGACGCGCAGGGGGCCGACGAGCTGGTCTTCCTCGACATCACCGCCAGCAGCGGCGACCGCGCGACGACCTTCGACGTCGTGCGGCGTACGGCGGAGCAGGTCTTCATCCCGCTCACGGTGGGCGGCGGCGTCCGGACCGCCGACGACGTCGACGCGCTGCTACGGGCGGGTGCGGACAAGGTCGGGGTCAATACGGCCGCGATCGCCCGACCCGACCTGCTGCGCGAGGCGGCCGAGCGGTTCGGCTCGCAGTGCGTGGTGCTCTCCGTCGATGCCCGACGCTGTCCCGAGGGTGTCACCACGGAGTCCGGCTGGGAGGTCACGACGCACGGCGGTCGCACCTCGACGGCGATCGACGCGCTGGAGTGGGCGGTGCGCGCGGCCGAGCTGGGCGCGGGGGAGATCCTGCTCAACTCGATGGACGCCGACGGCACGAAGGACGGCTACGACCTCGACCTCATCGCCGCGGTCCGCGCGCGGGTGACCGTGCCCGTGATAGCCAGCGGCGGGGCCGGTCGGCTCGAGCACTTCGCGCCCGCGGTCGACGCAGGTGCCGACGCGGTGCTGGCGGCCAGCGTCTTCCATTTCGGCGACCTCACGATCGGCGCGGTCAAGGACGCTCTCGCCGCGAGGGGCCACGCCGTGCGCCGCACGCCGGCGTGGGGCTGTTGAGCGCGACACCACCCACCTCAGGCCGGGGCAGCGAGCGGTGGGCGCGAACGCCGCGACGTCCCGCGCGGTCCCC
>JANMMN010000215.1:0-7599 GCA_031373405.1 Actinomycetes bacterium | reverse complement strand
TCGAACTCATGGACCCTTCAGTGGCGGGTCAGGTGCGGGGGGTTGCGCCGGTTGTGTGGGCTGCTGCGGCGACGGCTGCGTCGCGCGCTGCGGACACCTCGTCGACCGTGAGGGTGCGATCGGGTGCGCGGAAGCGCAGGGCGAAGGCCAAAGACTTGTGTCCCTCGCCCACCTGCGCGCCGGAGTAGACGTCGAAGAGCCGCACGGACTCCAGCAGGTCACCGGCCCCCGCGACCAGGGCCGCCTCGACCGCCGCGGACGGGACGCCGGTGTCGACGACGAGGGCGACGTCCTCCTTCGCGACCGGGTACGTCGAGATCGACCTGGCGGTCACGACACCGCGCGCTCGCGCGGCCAGCGCATCGAGGTCGAGCTCCATGACCGACGTGCGGGGTGGCACTCCCGCGTTCTCGCAGGCACGGGGCGCGAGCTCGCCGGCGTACCCGACCACGCGCTCGGTGCCGTCCGCCTCGAGGACGGCGAGCTCCGCGCAGCGACCGGGGTGCATAGGCGTCGGGGTCGCGCCCCGGCGGATCACCAGCTCGGCTCCCACCGCGTCGGCGACGACGCGCGCGGCCTCGACGGCGTCGGCCCAGATCGCGTTCTCCCCCGCACCCCACCACCCGTCGGACCCACGCAGCCCGGTGAGGGCCACCGCGACATGGAGCGGCTGCGCCGGCAGCAGCGCCTCGAGCGTCTCGAGATCGGTAGGTGAGGGACGACCGTCGACGGCGGGACGTGGCGGGTCGCTGATCCCGCGCGGCGACTGGCCCTCGCGGAGCAGGAAGACCGATCCCGCCTCGAAGACGGCGACGTCGGTGCTGCCCCGGCCCACGTTGCGACGCAGCGACGCGAGCAGGCCGGGCAGCAATGTCGTGCGCATGCCGGGCTGCTCGTCGCTGAGCGGGTTGGCGAGCAGGAGGAGCTGGCGACGAGAGTCGTCCGCGGGGACGCCGAGCGCATCGAGGTCGGCCGGGCCGAGGAACGGGTAGGCGAGCGCCTCGACGTACCCCGCCCCTGCGAGCGCGCGGCCGACTCGGCGCCGGGCCCGCTGCTTGTCGGTGAGCCCGTACCCGGCCCGGGCTCGGGGCAACCTCGGCGCGATGGCGTCGTATCCCCCGAGCCGCAGCACCTCCTCGACCAGGTCGGCGGGGTCGGTCAGGTCGGGACGCCAGGTCGGCGGCAGGACGCTGAGCGGATCGGCCAGGGCGTCGGTGATCGTGGCACCGACGGCACGCAGCCGCGCGACGACATCCGGGCGCTCGACCGGCATCCCGGCGACGCGGCCCGGGAGGTCGATCGGGAGGGTGATCAGGTGCTGGTCGCGAGGCGCCTCGGTCGCCGTCATCCCGACGTAGCGGCCCCCACCGTGCGCGAGCAGCAGCGCGGCTGCCCGGGCGGAGGCGTACGGCGCCAGCACGGGATCGACCCCGCGCTCGAACCTCTTGGCCGCCTCGCTCGGCAGCTTGTGACGACGCACCATGCGGGCGACAACGGCGGGCGCGAAGTGCGCCGCCTCGAGCGCGATCTCCGAGGTGGAGTCGTCGATCTCCGTCTCGAGACCGCCCATGGTTCCGGCGAGGCCGATCGGGCCGCGGTCGTCGGTGATGAGCAGGTCGTCCGCGGTGAGGGCGCGAGTCACGTGGTCGAGCGTCTCGAGCGTCTCCCCCGCAGTGGCGCGGCGTACGACGATCGGGCCGCGCAGCTTGGCCCGGTCGAAGGCGTGCAGCGGCTGACCGGTCTCGAGCATGACGTAGTTGGTGACGTCGACCGCGAGGGAGATCGGGCGCAGGCCGCTCATCACCAGGCGACGGCGCATCACGTACGGCGACGGCGCGGTCGGGTCGAAGCCGACGATCGTGCGCAGCGTGAACAGGTCGCTCCCGCCGAGGTCGTCGACCGCACACGCGTGCGGAACGCCGGCGACCGGCGCCGGCAGGTCGACGAGCTCGATGCCGGGGTCGCGCAGCTCGACGGCGTACTGGTGCGCGAGCTCGCGGGCCACCCCACGGATCGAGAGGCAGAAGCCCATGTCCGGAGTGACGGCGATCTCGAGGACCTCGTCACCGAGCCCGACGACGATGGCCGCGTCGGTGCCGATCTCGGCGCTGCCCGGAGGCAGCACGATGATGCCGTCGTGATCGTCTCCGAGGCCGAGCTCGCGCTCGGAGGAGATCATCCCGTCGGAGACATGGCCGTAGGTCTCGCGCGACGCGATGGCGAAGCCTCCCGCGAGAACAGCGCCCGGCAGCGCAACGACCACGAGGTCACCGACCGCGAAGTTGCTGGCGCCGCACACGATCCCGCGCACTGCCGGGGTGTCGGGGTGGCCGTGCTCCGCACCGACCTCCACCTGGCACCAGCGGATCGGCTTCTTGAACTCGGTCAGCTCCTCGATCTCGAGAACTCGACCCACGACGAGCGGACCGGTGACATCGCCACCGATCGCGTGGATCCCCTCGATCTCGAGCCCGGCGCTCACGAGTCGTTCGCCGACGGCGGCTGCGTCCTCGTGCGGCGGCAGGTCGACGTACTCCCGCAACCACGACAGCGGGATGCGCATCAGACCTCCTGGCCGAACTGGCGGGTGAAGCGCACGTCGCCCTCGACCATGTCGCGCATGTCGGTGACGTCGTGGCGGAACATGAGGGTTCGCTCGATTCCCATCCCGAACGCGAAGCCCGAGTAGCGCTCGGCATCGATGCCACAGGCAGCGAGGACGCGTGGGTTGACCATGCCGCAGCCGCCCCACTCGATCCAGCGGGCACCGCCCTTGGCTGCCGGGAACCACAGGTCGAGCTCGGCGGAGGGCTCGGTGAAGGGGAAGTACGACGGGCGGAGCCGTGTCTTTGCCTCGGGGCCGAACATCGCCGCGGCGAAGTGGTCGAGGGTGCCCTTGAGGTCGGCCATGGTGATGCCCACGTCGACGACGAGGCCCTCCACCTGATGGAAGACCGGCGTGTGCGTCGAGTCGAGCTCGTCCGTGCGGTAGACCCGCCCCGGGCAGGCGACGTAGATGGGCAGCGGGCGGTCGAGCATGGTGCGGATCTGCACCGGCGAGGTGTGCGTGCGCAGCACGACGCCGGAGTCCTCCGAGCCGACGAAGAAGGTGTCCTGCATCGTGCGCGCGGGGTGGTCCGGCGCGATGTTGAGCGCATCGAAGTTCAGCCACTCGGCCTCGACCTCCGGCCCCTCGGCGATCTCCCAGCCCATCGCGACGAAGACGTCCTCGATCCGCTCGGTGATCGTCGTCAGCGGGTGGCGTGCGCCCGACGGGCGGCGCGCGTACGACAGCGTGACGTCGACCGACTCCTCCACCAGGACACGCGCGTCGCGCTCGTCCTCGAGCTGTGCCGCGCGACGTTCCAGTGCCTGGCGCACCCGGCCCCGTGCCTCGCCGACCCGCTTGCCGGCGTCGGCCTTCGCGTGCGGCGGCAGCGCGCCGATCTCGCGGTTGGCCAGTGCCAGCGGACTGCGGTCGCCTGCGTGCGCCAGGCGTGCCTCCTTGAGCGCGTCGAGGTCCGCTGCCTCGGCGATCGCGGCCAGCGCATCCGCGACGGCAGAGTCGACCGCCTCGGGGCGCAGCACGGCCACCTCGACCGGGTCGAACGACTTGTTGGGGGCGGACATGCTCCCTCTTCCTGATGCCTGGCCCGCGAGTGAGCGGGCGCACTGAGTCTAGGCAACGGCGGAGCGCCGACCGTCGTCGGCTCGCACGGGAGCCGCGCAGTCAGCGCAGCAGAAATCGCCTCAGGGCAACCCGCACCGCACGACCCACCAGTGTGGTGCGCGTTCGGGCTGCTCCAGGCATGAGCCGAGCGTGCCCGCCACACCAGACGCCGTCAATCACGTTGCACGAGGCACCGCTCGCAAGCCGCACCCCGAAGCATCGCGCATCGAGGTCGGAGGCTGATCGCGGCGCGCTCTCTGCGCCGTGGTCGGCCGCGGCATCGATGAGAAGGCGCGACAGGCGCCGAGCGCGCGGTGCGGAGGGGTCGCCGACGCGGTCACCCGCCAGAGTGACCGGCTGGAGGCGCAGAACCTCAGGAGCTATGCCTCGGAGAGCTGCTCCATCTCCATGCCGCCGGCCAGCTGCGCCTCGAGCACCGTGAGGGTGCCGTCACCGAAGGTCGGGTCCTGGCCCTGGGCGGCGAGGGCCGCGGCTCGGGCTGCGCGCTTGCCAGCCGCGAGCGCTTCACCATCAGCGAGCTGCTCGGCGGTGAGCGGATAGGACGCGACGGTGCTCACACCGTGGTACTTCTCGATGTAGGCCTCGAGCTCGGGGCCGGACTCCCAGGAGGTGATCAGGCAGTAGCGCGGCTCATCACCCTGGTGCCACACCGCGTGGTAGAGCCGTTGGGTGTCGACGATGAGCTGCGCGCCGGCCGGCAGCGGGATCCGCGTCTCGGTCGACGGGTCGTCCTTGACCTCGCGAAGCACCATGACGGAGTCGGGGTCGTCGGTGAGGTTGAAGAACCCGCGGACGATCCACCCGGTGCCCTCGGGGTTGAGCCGGTTGTTGTCGTCTCGGTGGACGTTGTAGAGCGCCTCGCCGTACTCGTTGGGCAGCAGCTCGATCACCCGGCACCGACCGATGTTGGCGCCGGGCTCCGTGGCCCGCTCGACGAGAGTGGGGGCCTTGTCGGCGTTCGCCGGCACCCACACACCGTCCTTGTCGGTCTTGGGCGGGGTGTGGTTCCAGAAGCCGTCACACTCGAGGTCGCCGTACGCCGACGCCAACGGAGCGAAGCGGGTCTCGCCGGAGGACTTCCAGTCGACGAACTCGATGTCGCGCCACTCCTGCGGGTCGGCGGCCTGGTCGTGGCTGTCGAGCACGACGTAGCCGTTCGCGCGGAAGGCCTCGAGCTTGGTGTAGCCGTTCTCGGTGTACGACATCGCGTCCTCACAACTCCGCTGGTTCTCCGGTCAGCTCCCATCATGCCGCAGACGCACCCCAACTTAGGTAACCCTAAATCGGGGTGTGTCGGGTCTCACCCGACGCGGTGTCGGAACTCACGCCTCCGACATCACCATGGTCGGGTCGTACCCGAAGTACGCCGTCCGCGCGGCGCGACGCTCCTGCGCCGTGACCTCGCCGGAGACCACGAGGCCCTGGTCGAGGAACGCGCTCTCGACGCGGGTCGCCGGCGAGTTGTCCCAGATCCACTTCTCGAGCTCCGGACCGGACTCCACCGAGGTGATCAGGCAGTAGCGCGGCTCGAGCCCCTGGTGCCACACGGAGTGCCACATCCGCTCGCTGTCGACGACGAGCTGGGCGCCGGCCGGCAGTGAGATGCGCGTCTCGGTCGACGGGTCGTCGATGTCCTCGCGCAGGATCATCACCGAGTCGGGGTCGTGGGTGAGCTGCATGAAGCAGCGCAGCACCCAGCCCTCGCCCTCAGGGTTGAGCCGGTTGTTGTCGTCGAGATGGGAGTTGTAGAGCGCATCGGCGTACGAGTTCGGCGCCAGCTCGATGATGCGGCAGCGACCGACGTTGGCGCCGATCGCCTGCACCCGCGCGACCAGCGTCGGCGCGACGGCGGTCTGCGCGTCGATCCACACGCCGTCCTTGTCCGCCTTGGGCGGGTCCTGGTGCCAGAAGCCGTTGCACTCGACCTCGCCGTACGCCGAGGCCAGCGGGGCGAACCGGGTGTCGCCCGAGGACTTCCAGTCGACGTACTCCAGCTGTCGCCACTCGACCGGATCGAGCGGGCGCTGATAGCTGTCAAGGACGACGTAGCCGGTCTCCTCGAGGATCGGAAGGGTGAGGTGACGCATGGCGAAGCCTTCCTCTGGGACGTCAGGTGCGAGCCGAGACGACGCACCGAAGCGCTCGATCGACACCAGTGTGTACCCGACGAGTTGCCGCCCCGTCCCCGAAACCACTTGTCCCCGTGGGGTTCTCGTCACACGCCGTGGTTAGGTGAGGCTCGCTTAACCGCGCCGCTGGGCGCGGGCGGAGGCGTAGAGGCACACCGCCGCCGCCGTCGCGAGGTTGAGGGACTCGGCGCGACCGTGGATGGGCACCCGCACCACCTCGTCGCAGAGTGCACGCGTGGCCGCCGGCAGCCCCCATGCCTCGTTGCCGAAGACCCACGCGGTCGGGGTGGCAAGAGAGCCGGCGTCGACGAGGTCGTCGAGGTCCCGCTCCCCCGCGCCGTCGGCCGCGAGCACCGCCAGCCCGGCAGCGCGCAGGTCGGCGATCAGCGACGCGACGGTCGGTCCGGTGACGATCGGGAGGTGGAAGATCGATCCGGCGGACGCGCGCACGCTCTTCGGGTTGAGCGGGTCGACGCTGGCATCACTGAGGACCACACCACCGACGCCGGCGGCATCGGAGCACCTGATGACCGTGCCGACGTTGCCGGGATCACGGGCGTGCGCGAGCACGGTGACCAGCCGCGGAGCGGTCGCGAGCAGGTCCGGCAGCGTCGAGCCCACCCGGGCGCACACGCCGACCATGCCCTGGGGGGTCACGGTGCCCGACAGCGACGCGACGACCTCGCCGGAGGCCCGCACGACCTCGGCGCCCGCAGCACGCGCCGCGGTCACGATCCCGACGTGCCGATCAGCCGCCTCGGCCGTGAGGTAGAGCTCGAGGAGCACCCCCGGGCCGGCGGCCGCGGCCTCGCGGCACGCCTGCGGGCCTTCGGCCAGAAAGCGAGCGTCCCGGTCGCGGAACGCCCGCTTGACCAGGCGCCGAGCGGCGTTCACCCGCGGAGCGCGGGTGGACGTCAGCTCGATGCTGCTCATGCGGGCGTCGCGATCGGGACGGTCAGGACGGGGCTGGGCGTCAGGCCGCGGAGACCGGGGCGTTGACGTCGGCCGGAAGGGCAGCCTTCGCCGTCGCGACGAGGGAGGCGAACGCGGGGGCGTCGTTGACCGCGAGCTCGGCGAGCATGCGACGGTCGACCTCGACACCCGCGATCTTGAGGCCTTGGATCAGACGGTTGTACGTCATGCCCTGCGCCCGCGCCGCAGCGTTGATGCGCTGGATCCAGAGGCGACGGAAGTCACCCTTGCGCTTGCGGCGGTCGTTGAAGGCGTAGACCTCGGAGTGGAGGAGCTGCTCCTTGGCCTTGCGGTAGAGCCGCGAGCGCTGGCCGCGGTAGCCGCTGGCCCGCTCGAGGACCTCGCGACGCTTCTTGTGGGCATTGACTGCGCGCTTGACGCGTGCCATGGGAGTACTCCTTGCGAAGGGACGGACCGACGGGCCCGGCGATGGGTCGGGGGGCGGCCGTCAGCGGCCGAGCAGCTTCTTCACCTTCTTGAGGTCGGCCGGGGCGACCTCGGCCGTACCCGCGAGGCGACGCGTACGTCGGCTCGACTTCACCTCGAGGAGGTGGCGACGGTTGACGCGCTCGTGAAGGATCTTGCCCGAGCCGGTCACCTTGAAGCGCTTCTTGGCGCCGCTGTGGGTCTTCTGCTTCGGCATGTCGCCGTTCTCCTCGTACGTCGGTCGTGCGCTGACGGGTCGGTCGCGACCCTCGTTCCGTGCCGTCGTGCGGGTCTCTCGATCGTGCGGGCGGATCAGGCCTCGGCCGGCTCGGGCATCTGCTCGACCGTCGCGACGACCTCGGCCGGAGCCTCGGTCTCGAC
>JANMMN010000366.1:0-11391 GCA_031373405.1 Actinomycetes bacterium | reverse complement strand
AAGGCGCCGGCCGAGCCAGGACCGGCGGCCGATGCCGTGAGGCGCACGTCGTTGTCGAGGATGGTGATGGTGCCGACCGACGCGCCCAGGGTCGCACCGGTCGGCGCAGAGAGGGTGAGCAGCACGGTCTCCGTCGACTCCGCAACCCGGTCGCCGAGCACGGACACGGTGACGCTCTGCGTGGTCGACCCCGCGGCGAAGGTGACGGTCGTGCTGACCGGCGACCAAGCTGTGTAGTCCGACCCGGCAGTGGCAGTGCCACCGCCGAGGGTGAGCACGACGCTCACGGTGCCGATCGACGCTGCCGACAACGAGACGGTCAGGGTCGCCGTCGAGGAGTTGCGGTCGCCCTCGGTGACGGTCACCGAGCTGATCGAGACGGTCGGCGCGGTGGTCGGCGGCGGAGCAGTCACGTCGTCGTTGGTGATCGTGACGCGCCCGGTGCCCTTGGCGATCGTGCCGCCGGTGACCGCGCCTAGCTGCGCCGTGAACGACTCGTCGAGCTCCACCAGGGTGTCGCCGTAGACCGTCAGCACGATCTGCTGGACCGTCTGGCCCGCGGTGAACGTCAGGGTCCCGCTCGCCGCGGCAAAGTCCGACGGGCTGGTGGCCGTGCCGGCCACGGTGGACCACGGCACGACGACCGTGGTGCCGGTGGCCGGCTCCTGCGAAAGCGTGACGGTGAGCGTCACGGTCCTGGTGCCCGAGCCTCCCTCGGCCACGGTCACGTCATCGATGCTCACCGACGGCGTGGTGGAGGGCGGGGGTGGGGAGACCACGGAACCCGCGAGGCTCACGTCGTCCGTGCGCACCCGCAGGCTGGTGAAGCTCGCGGGGGAGGTGCGGGCGAAGAGCCCCATCCGACCGTCCGAGAGGCCGGAGTTGAAGGCCGTGCTCAGCATGAAGACGCCGTCGAGGGAGACGCTCACCGACGCGCCCTTGAGGGTGACGTCGAGGACGTACGACCGTCCGGCGACCAGCGCCGTGGCGAACGAGGCATCGATGCTCCAGCCTCGCCGGGGGTCGGCGTGGCCGATGATCACGCGCTGTCCGACGACGTCGAGGGCGGCGAACTTGTAGTCGTCGGCTCCGTACGCGTCGAACATCATGCCGCCGATCCCGGAGGTGGCGACGACCACGCCCAGCTGGACCAGCGAGGTGCTCGAGAGCATCGCCACGGTCCCGATCTGGACGGGCGCGAGCGCAGACCCGCCCGTCGGTGCGGTGCCGATGTAGCCGTTCGCCCCGGCGGCCCAGGTCCCGGAGATCGAGGAGCTGATGGGACCGAGCCCGGCCCGCAGATCGGTCGTCGTGTCGTAGGTGATCTGCGGCGGGAGGATGCGGACCTCGACGTTGTCGTACTGGCCGCGGGAGTTGTTCGACCCCATCCCGATCATGCCCTTGTTGAGGGCGTACTGGACTCCGCCGATGATTCGCGGAGCGAAGGTAAAGGTGAGCGAGCTCGAGCCGTCGACCACGAGCGTGGCCGTCGTGCCGTTCACCGCGAGCAGCAGCTGGTAGTAGGTGCTTGCCTGCAGCAGCTTGGGCGCCTGGACGTCGTACACCCAGCCGCTCGCGTCGCGGTGGCCCATGACCAGCTTGTTGATCGACATGTCGAAGCCGGCGAACTTGAAGTCGGTCGGGCTGAAGTAGTCGAAGATCATGAAGGCGTTCGACTTCCAGCCGCTCACCGGCTTCGCCGTGGTGACCGAGGCCGCGACCTCGTAGTAGACCGGCAGGTAGTCGTCGACGAAGAACACCGAGGCTGCGTCCTTGCCGAGGCTGGCGGCACCGACCTGCAGCGCTCCCCCGCTGACCTGCCAGGAACCGCTGTCGACGAAGAAGCCGCTCATGGTGTTGGTGTTGAAGTTCGCCGCACGGAGCACGTCGCGCTTGCCGCCCTGGACCGTTCCCGGCTGCGGGTCGCGCGGTCCCCCGGTCTGGTCCCCCCAGACATCGTCCTTCTGCGTGATGACACCGAGCTCGGCGTAGGGCTCGCCGAAACGTACCGCCGTGGCCGCACCGTTCTCCGCCGCGATCGTCTGGTCGGCGCCCTGCGAGCGCGAGAGGGCGTAGAGGAACTCGGGCAGGCCCGGGAGCACCTGGCGGCTGACCGTGCCGATGCCGAAGGGCGAGAATGGCACCAGGTAGGAGTTGAACTCGCCGACCCAGTCGATGAGGCGGTCGCCACCGGTGTTGCCGATGAGGACGTCGAGCCCGGCGCCGCCGAAGGCACGGTCCTCATACGAGGTGTCGGTGTCGGGCGCGTCGTTGAGGTTGGCATTGGTGCGCAGGTCGTCGTCGGCGTTGAGCAGGTCGTTGCCCCAGCCGCCCCACAGCGTGTCTCGCCCGGTGCCGCCGAGCAGCCAGTCGTTGCCGTAGTCGCCGAACAGCACGTCGTCGCCGTCCGTGCGCTTGGTGGAGCCTGCCGCGGCAGGGCCTTCCGTGGCGTCGTTGTTCAGCAGCCACGGCCTGGTGACGGCACCGGACTTGTCCAGCGCACCGGTGGTCGTGAGCGCGATGAGCCGACGCGGGTCGTAATCGTCGTAGAGGGCGAACATGCCGGCCTTGGGCAGGCCGTAGCCGAGGATGCCCAGCGCGGCGTACGGACGGGTCCAGTCGACGCGCTTCGTGCCGGAGAAGACACCGGCCACAAGAACCGGGGCGTACGACTCGACGAGTGCCTCCGCGCCCGAGATGCCGTCGTTGCCGCCGGCACCGTGGATGAAGTCGTTGCCAAGGCCGCCGAAGAGCAGGTCGTCGGCGTACTTCGGGACGAAGTACGGACCGGTGGAGATCACGCGCGCAGGATCGAGAGACCACGGGGTGATGACGACCGACTTGGTGAGCTGCCCGACCGGGTACAGCGTCGCGGTCTGGATCGACCCCGGCGTGGCGATGTTCGTCTGGACGTTGGCCGTCGTCACACCGTTGAGCGGCTCGATAGCTCCGTTGCGGCTGGTGAAGATCCGGCCGTCGTCACCGAGGATGCCGTCGGTGCCGGTGCCGCCGGAGATCCAGTCGTGGCCCCAGCCGCCGATCAGGTCGTCGTCGCCGGCGTCGCCGAAGACGACGTCGTTGCCACCGCCGGCGTAGACGGTGTCGTCGCCGGCCTCACCGTGGATCTCGTCCGAGCCCCACACGTCCACCACGCCGGTGCCGCTGCCGGCGCTCTGCGCCTGGGTGACGGAGGGGAAATTCAACGGGGTGAGGTCTGGACCGCCTGGGGTGTAGTCGAGGAGCGTGACCGCGCGCGGCACGAGTCGGACGTCGGTCACCCCGTAGTTGTCGTAGGTGAAGGCGCGGTACGCCGTGGCGCCATTGGTACCGACCGTGACCAGGCGGACGATGTCGCCGTTGTCGCCGACGATGGTGTCGGAGTCACGACCGTGGCCGACCGTCTCGTCGTTGCGACCCGTGCTCGTGCCGGCGCCACCGAAGAGCAGGTCACCAACGTCGGGCCGCAACGCCATGGTCGTGAGCGAGAACATCGACGAGCTGCCACCGACGATGTCGTCGGCACCGAGGCCGCCGAACACGACGTCGCTCCCGCCGCCGCCCTCGATGTAGTCCGACCCGTCGGTGGCGCGCGCGACGGCCGGAGCCAGCACGAGGACGTCGCCGGTGGCGCGGGTCGCCGAGACTGCGTCGTCGATCGAGCCGTCGCCCTGGATCGTGTCGTTGCCCAGCTGCCCGAAGATCGTGTCGTCGCCCGCGCCGCCGGCGATGTAGTCGTTGCCGAAGAGCCCGGGCGCCGTGGTCATCGCGTGGTCGAGCAAGGTGATCCGGAAGTCGGTCCAGGCCGTGGCGCCGGCCGGGTCGAGCTGTCCGCCGAGGGCGATCAGCGCCAATCCGGCGGAGCCGAGCGCGGTGCTGTAGATCTGGCTTCCAGCCAGCAGTCGGAAGCGCGGGCTGCGGTGGTCGCCGAACGTGGTGGCCCTGGTGACCGAGGCGTTGTCGCCGAGGATGAGGTCACGGTCGAGCCCGCCGTCGATGTAGTCGTCGCCTGTGCCACCGATGAGGACGTCGTCACCGGCACGGCCGTAGATCGTGTCGCCGCCGCCTGTCGCGTTGTCGCTCACGGACACCGTGGCGATCTGCAGGAAGCCGCCGAGGACCAGCCAGATCACCGTTCCGTTGTCTCCGACTGCGACGTCCGCGGCACTACCGAGGTCGATCCGGTCGCCGAGCGCGCCACCGAGGACGACGTCGATGCCGGTTCCGGTCGTGATGTCGTCTGCACCGCCCACGATCGGGTCGACGGTGGCCAGTGTCCCGGCGCTCATCGCCAGGGCGCTCCACGTGGCTCCCGTGCTCGTCATGGCGGTGAATCGGCCGTTGTCACCCAGGACGATGTTGCGGCCGTTGCCCGCGTCGACGACATCTCCGCCGGTACCCGCGATGACGACGTCGTCGCCCTCGCCCGTGGTGATCCGGTCGTTGCCACCGAGCGCCGTATCGGTGCTCCAGATCCGGTCAAGGTCCGTGGGGTCGCCGTCGAGGCTGACCCAGTCGAGGAAGCCGTGGTCGCCGAAGACGATGTCGGTGAGGTCGGTTCCGGGCGAGCGGTTCGTCGTCACGATGTCGTCGCCGGCACCGGCCAGGACGACGTCGCGACCAGAGCCGGTCGTGATGGTGTCCCCGGCACCGATCGTCGGGTCGACGGTGACGACAAGCCCGACGAGGAGGTCGACGCCGTCCGTCGTGTCGCCCGGGCCGCCGTTCCCGGAGACTGCCGCCGCCGCTGCTCTGAGTGCGAGAAGCTCGTTCGACGACAGCGCGGAGCCACCGATCCCGGCGAAGACCGCGAGCTGGCCAGGCGTGAACCACAGCACGAGACCGCGGTCGCCCAGGACGATGTCACCGCCCGTGCCGCCGTTGATGACGTCGACACCCTGACCGCCGAAGATCACGAGCGGCAGCGTCGAGGACTGCGCATCCACGCGGTCGTCGTCGGGAGTGCTCACCTGGGGCGAGCTGTAGCTCGTCGACGTACGACGGACGATCTCGATCATGATGTAGGGCGCGTAGCCGGCGCGTTGCGCCGATCCCGCGTCGAAGGTCAGGGTCGACCCGGTGAGCTGGGAGGCGACCGCGACGCCGTTGACGAGCACCCGGTGGGTGAGGACCGCCCCCGAGCCGAGGGCGCCGACGTCCACGGACTGCGCGCCGCTGCCGAGATAGCGCAGCGTCCACGCCCTGTCGACCGTGAGTGTGATGGTCGCGCCGATGGCGGGAGTGTCCAGCAGGCCGATTGTGCCCTGCACGCGGTCGACGACGACGCGGTCCGGGGCGACTGCGACCGTGCCGACAGAGACGCTGACCGCATCAGGGACGACCGGGGAATCGCCGGAGGACAGCGTGGGCCCGGTGATGAAGCTGTCGTACGGGCCCTGGGCGTTCAGGACGAAGAAGCCGTCCTGGCCGGCCAGAAGGGTCGCGGTCACCGTGTCGTTGCCCAGCCCGGTGTTCAGCCAGGTCGTCGTGCGCACGCCCGCCCGCTGGTGCGTGCCGTCGATGGTGATCGTATCGGCCCCGGACCCGGACCAGATCCGGATGCCGTCGGCGAACGTCCCGCCGACCGCGGCGCGGTAGGTGATCGACCCTGTCGCGAGACCGACGATGTAGATGTCGGCGTTCGCGGCGATCCCGCGGTTGGGTGACCCGTTGGCCGCCAAGGACGTGTCGCGTGCCTGCGCCGTGGCGCGGAGGTCGGTGATGACCACGTTCGCGTCGCCGGCGGTCGCGCCCTCGTCGCTGATGAGCAGGGTGTGACGACCGGTGCCCAGGTCGAGGTTGAGCGTGCCCGCGATCAGGTCGAGGGTTCCGGTGAGCAGCTCAGGACGGTCGAGCAGGCCCATGGTCGCCTGCGAGGAGACGTAGACGCGGTCGTCCCCGTCGCCCAGCGACAGGTTCGTCACCGCTACCGTGCCCTGCACGTCGAAGACGTCACTGCCGCTGCCGAGGGCGATGTCGAGGGTCTCGAGGCCGTAGTAGTTCATGCCCGCCGTGCGCAGCAGGTCGACGGCCTCGGCACCCGTGCCCAGCGCCTGCAGGCCGACCGCCAGGGTGCGCACCTCGCCGCGGAAGCCGATGAGGTACGTCGACCCGTGCTGCCAGACGTAGACGCTGCTCGAGCACAGGGTCCGCCCGGCGGTGCCGCAGCTCGTGGAGCTGGGGAAGAGCAGGTTCTGCAGGGCGTCCCGGAGCTGCTCGGCCGTCGCGGTGGCGGGCAGAGTGACCGAGCCGATGCCGACCAGCACGACGGTGAGCTCACTGGCTCCGCTGCGCGGGGTGACGGAGTAGAGCCGGTCGACGCCGCTGCGGGCCACCATGTCGAGACCCGAGAGGGTCGTCTGCGTCAGCACGCCGAGGTTGGCGCCGACGTCGGCAGCATCGTCGAGGACCGCCCGGTCGATCCCGGCGCCACCGTCGAGCACGAGCAGGGCGGCCAGCAGGTCGAGGAGGCCCGAGCGGCCGACGAGGAACGTGTCCGCGCCCGCCTGCCCGAGGATCCGGGTGGCACCGACGACCGTGCGCACGCTGACGGTGTCGTCGCCGCGGCCGGCGTCGATGGTCGTCGTGCCCTGGTGGGTCGACTCGACGGTGAAGGTGTCGCTGCCGTAGCCGAGCAGGACGGTGAGGTCCTCGAAGTCGGTGTAGGTGACCCCGCCGGGCATCAGTCGGCCGGACAGGACGAAGTCCGGCGCCATGCCGAGCCCGGTCACCCGGGTGCCGGTCAGAGTGCCGAGGTCCGCGGCGGGGCTGTCCTGGTTGTTCACCACGAGGGTGTCGACCTGCACCGACTCGATCGCCTCGGCGGTGGATGCGGAGATGGGGGTCGGGCCGCCCGAGCTCTCGCCCGGCAGGAGCGTCGGGAGATAGAGGTCGAGACTCAGCGGGGCCGCCGGGTCGGGGTCGTCGCCGCCGGACACGTAGAGCGGGCCCTGGATCCCGGTGACGCGCCGCGAGGTGTCGGCGAAGGCCTGCACGTCGCTGCCGTCGATCACCGTGTCGTCGATCGCCCGCATCCACACGAGGCGACCGGTCATCCAGTTGGTCGCGTCGAAGACGAGCGTGACGGAGCTGGACCAGGTGATGCCGTCGAGGCTGACCTGCACCTGAACGGCGTTGCAGCCGTTGACGGCGATGCCGCAGTCCGGGCCGGTCGTGTCGAGGCTGCGCGTGGCCAGCGCCGTCAGGGTGACCGAGACGGTCTCCAGCGCTGCGGGCGCGCGGGTGAGCCGCACCGTCGCCTGTGCCGTCGCGCCGAACTGGCTGCCGGTGGCGCCCTCGACGAGCCGGAGCGGGGCGCCGCCCACCGGGGAGACCACGACGCCGGCGGTGTCCGCGTCGTGGACGAGGACCTGCACGACATCGACCTCGACGCCAGGCAGCCCGACCACGAACACCCGCGTGCCCAGCGCCAGCGAGTCACCCCACGCATCGGTGGTGGTGATGGTCGTCGCGGTGTTGGAGGCGATCGTGCGATAGGCCTGGGCCGCACCGGTCAGCCCCACGATGCGGACCGTGGCGCCAGCCAGGCCGCCGTTGACGACGGACAGGGTGACACCGCTCAGGGTGATGGTGCGGCGGTCCGGCGTGATGGTGGTGACGGTCCCGGCCAGCGGGGCGGACGTGGCCGGGGAGTTGTAGCCGTCGATCACGAACGTGCTCGTGGCGTCGGGCAGGACATCCCAGTCCGTCTCGGTCGTGATGATCGACGCCGTGTTGCTCCAGATCGAGCGCACCTGGCCCGCGCCGGTGCCGCCCGTGATCCGCACGACGTAGCCGCGCAGCGAGGCCGGGGTCAGCCCGGCCCCGGTGACCGTGAACTCGTCACCGCGCCCGGTCGTGCCGGACACCGTGCCACTGAGGCGGTCGAGGCTCGAGACCGTGGCGGTGATCCGGGCGACGTGCAGGCCCTCGACGATCCCGTCGCCGATCGCGCGCACGAGGATGCTCTGGACGATCATCCAGTTGCTCGCGGTGAACGTTAGCTCGACCGACGACCCCCAGGTCGTGCCATTCGTGCTGAGCTGGATCTGGTTGGCCGCGGTCAGCCTCACCTGCACGTCCGTGATCGGCGCCCGGGCGAGGCGGACGGTGTACGTGGCGCTGGTGCCGCCGACCGTCCCGACCGGCTCGATCACGCTCACGACACCGTCGGGAATCGTCACGGCGACGTCGGGCGTCTCGTTGTCGAGAACCTTGACGGCTAGCGTGGGGACCCGCAGGGCGTGGTAAGAGGCAATCCCCAGGACGGTCCAGTAGCTCGTCGTGTCGAGCGGGGTCGTCCAGGCGGCGCCCACGGTGAGCGACGAGCCGGTGCTCGAGGCGATGGTCCGGGTCTGCCCGGCGCCGGTCCCGCTGACGATGACGACCCGCAGACCCGAGAGGTTCCGGTTCGTGAACGGCGCGCCGGTCACGTTGAGCGTGGTGCCCGTGGAGCCCGCGGCCGCGGTACCGGCCAGGTCGGGACCGGTGCCCACCACGTCGAACGTGGCACCCATGCCAGGCGTGACCGCCCACGCCGCGACGGTCAGCGTGCTGTCGGTGTTCGACACGATCGTGCGGGTCTGCCCGGCTCCGGTCCCGGTGCGGATGACGATCTGAGCACCGGCCAGGTTGCGTCCCACGAAGGTGTTTGTCGACGTCACCGTGGTGCTCGTCGCGGTGCCCACTGCGCCGGCGAGCCTGCTGACCACCATCGTCTGCAGCGCGACGTCGCGGACCCCCTCGGAGGAGTTGTCGAACGAGGCACGCACGTACAGCGTCTGCGCCGTGGTGCTCCCGACTGCGAAGGTCAGGGTCACCGTGGTGCCCCAGCCGGAGACGCCGTTGAGGGAGAGCTGGACGGCGCGGGAGCGGCTCGAGGAGGTCGGGTCGACGACGGGCGCGACGATCGTGACCACGACCGCCGTGGTCGGGGCCTGCGTGATGCGGACGCTCAGCTGACCCTTGATCGCGAGGTCGCGCTCGTCGACGACGAACGTGCCGCCCACGGGGGTGATTGAGAGGGCTGGGGAGTCGTTGTCGAGGATCTCGGGCGCGAGACCGTCGACCGGGATGCCGCCCCAGGCGCTGCCCGCGACCGTGCTCTCCACCGAGTTGCGGATCAGTCCGGTGTGACCGAGCAGGTCGTCGGCCTGGACCGGAGGTGCCTGGGCGCCCACCTCGACCCGGTCGCTACCGAGGCCGCCGAAGATCGCGGTCTCCACGTTCGGGTTCGTGGACACGACGACGAACCGGTCGTTGCCCTCCATCCCCTCGATCGAGAGCTTCTCGATGTTGAGGTAGGCGACGTAGCGGCCGGCGCCGTACACCCCGTCGGCGGTGATGACGTAGACGTCGTCGAACTCGGTGCCGATGACGATGACGGTGTCGTACCCCTCGCCGCCGTCGATCGCGACCGGGGCGTTGGTGGCGTACTGGATGAAGTCGCGGCCGATGCCCGCGTTGACGCGTGAGGTCTCCGACTCCCCCGCGAAGCTGCGGATGATGAACTTGTCGTCGCCGGCGTCGCCGTTGAGCTGGAGCACACCGACGTTGCGGAACACCTCGAAGACGTCGTCCCCGGTGCCGCCGTTGATCGTGGTCGGGAAGGAGACGCCTCGCGAGAGGAGCCCACGGGTCGAGGCGAAGAAGTCGGCCGCGGCGATGCCGAACCCGAGGACGCCGACGTACGCGGTGAACAGCTGCCCGACCCGGAAGACGTCGTTGCCCGAGCCACCGTTGACGGTGAGGGCGGTGGAGGTGTCGTCGAAGGCGAACGCGTCGTCGCCGTCGTTGCCGTTGACGACCACGCTGCCGTTGATGGCGCTGGTGTAGGTGACCTTCTCGGCCTGGGTGAAGAACCCGCCGCTGTCCTTGGCGGACAGCGCGGCCACGAGGTACTGGCGGAACAGGAACGTCTCGTTGGTCGCCGACCCGTTGACCACGAGGACGTTCGTTCCTCCGTCGTCGCCCGTGTCGTCGACCGCGATGGTCGAGGTCCCCGTGCCGAAGAGCCCGACGATGTCGTAGTCCGATCCCGCCCCGCCGTCGAGGCTCAGCGTCTTGCCGTCCAGGGGGTTGGCTCCGGGCGCGTCGGGCACGGCGTTGACGACGAGCCAGTCGTCGCCGCTCTGGCCCTTGATCTCCGTCGTACCGCCGATGGCCTCGACGAACACCCGGTCGTTGCCAGGACCCGCCTCGACGGTCGTGCTTCCCACCAGCGTGCTGTCGACGTTGAGGACGTCGTTGCCACTTCCCAGCGTCACGGTGAGCTGCTCGAAGCCGGTGTAGCCCACGCGGCCGTCGGTCATCGCGAAGAACGTCGGGACGATCGCTCCCGACCCGGGCTCGGCCTCGAGCGGGTAGCCGAGCACGGCCGTGACCGCGGTGATCGGCTTCGCCCAGCCGGCGTCACCGGCGAGGGAGCCGGCGTAGGCGATGGTCCAGCGTCCGCCGGCCTTGGTCACGACCACGGTGCCCGAGCCGAGGATGGTCTGGAGCGCAGACTGGACCTTGGCGGCGGTGGCGTCGTAGTCGAGTGCGATGGTGGTCAGCGCACCCACCGAGATGGTGAAACGTCCGTCGACGGCACCGAGGACCGAGACGACCTGCACAAGGCTGGGCCGTGCGGCCGAACCGCCCAGGGTCATGCCCAGCCCGGAGATCGTCCCCGGCGCCGAGGGGGTGCTGCCGGTGACGACACCGATGCGGTCGTCGGCGGTCGCCATGTCGTCGACGACGAGCAGGTCGGCCGACCCGTCGCCTGCGTCGAGGGTCACGAGGGAGTCGATCCCCGCCAGGTTGCCGCCGGCGCCGTTGACCGTCGAGCTGATGCGCACCGTGTCGCTGTCGAGGCCGGTCGACACGCTGAGCGGGCCGGAGACGCTCTGGATGACGACCGTGTCGGCACCGGCGTTGGTGCTCAGCGAGGTCGGACGGGAGAAGCCGCCGTGCGTGCTCTCCACGTTGAAGGTGTCTGCGCCGGAGCCCAGCGCGATCGCGAGGTCCTCGAACGTCGTGTAGCTGATGCCTGCGGCGAGCCCGAGACCGGTCAGCCGCTGGAGGGTCAGCGTGCCGGTGTTGGCGGTGGTGTCACCCGTGTCGTCGACCGTCAAGGTGTCGAACCCGGTCACGCTCCCAGGACCCGAACCACCGTCGAGCGTGAGCAGGGCGTCGATGTCATCGAGGAGGCCGCCCGTGTTGGGCCAGGTCGTCGCGGTGAAGCCGATCGCGGCGAGCGTGCCCACGGCGACCTGGTCGTCACCCTCGCCCGCGTTGACGACGTGCGTCACGTCGATGCTGCGCACCGCGATCCGGTCGCCGCCACCAAGGGTGCTGATCGTGACGGTCTCGACACCCTGGTGGTCCACCTCGACAAGGTTGCTGGAACCCGCC
>JANMMN010000095.1:0-3158 GCA_031373405.1 Actinomycetes bacterium | reverse complement strand
CGACGAGCCGCGAGAGCCCCTCGCCCTCACTGCCGACGACCACGACGATCGCGCCGCGAGCGACGTCAGGGTCGAGCTCGTCGAGCGTCTCGCCACCGGCGGCAAGGCCCACCACCATGCATCCAGCCTCGGCGTACGCCGTGAGGGTGCGGGTGAGGTTGGTGACGCGCGCGACGGGCACGCGGGCCGCGGCACCCGCGGACGTCTTCCAGGCCGAGGCGGTCATCCCCGCGGCCCGGCGATCGGGGATCACCACGCCGTGCGCCCCGAACGCAGCGGCCGAGCGGATGATGGCACCCAGGTTTCGGGGGTCGGTGATGTGGTCGAGAGCCACGATCAGCGCAGGCTCCCCGGCCGCGGCCGCGAGATCGAGCAGGTCCTCGGCATCGAGGTAGGAGTACGCCGGGACCGCGAGCGCGAGTCCCTGGTGGATCGCACCGTCGGTGAGCTTGTCGAGCTGCGCACGCGTGGCCTCGAGGAGCGGGAGCCCGGACTCGGCCGCGAGCACCAGCGACTCCTTGACCCGGTCGTCGGAGTCGAGGAACTGCTGCACGTGCAGCGCGGTGCCGGGCACGCCGGCGCGCAGCGCCTCGACGACCGCGTTGCGGCCGACGACGAGCTCGCTGCCGTCCTTGCGCTTGCGAACCGAGGTGCCACCGCGGGCAGCGGAACCCGAAGCCGGCGCCTTCTTCGCCTCCGCCTCGGCCTTCTTGGCGACGGCGCGCGCCTGCCGCGCCGCCGGGTGCTTGGTGCGCTCGGTGGCTCTCGGCGTCGGCCCCTTGGCCTCGAGGCCCCGGCGGCGCTGTCCGCCCGACCCGATCTGCTGCCCCTTCTTGGTGCCCTCCTTGCGCATGGCGCCCTTGCGCTGCGAGTTGCCGGCCATCAGTCGTCCTTCCCGGAGTCGAGCGACCAGCGGGAGCCCCCGGCGGTGTCGTCCACGACGATCCCTGCGACCTTGAGCTGGTCGCGTATGGCGTCGGCTGCTGCCCAGTCCTGGTCGGCCCGGGCCTGCGCACGCGAGGCGAGCAGCCCCGCGACGAGCTGGTCGACGGCGGTGCGGAGCTTCTCGTCCTCGCCCCCGGTGCCGGCCCAGGGTTCGGCGTACTGGTTGACGCCGAGCACCTCGAGCATCGCGACGATCGCCGCGTGCGCGGACCGCACGGCGTCGAGGTCGCCCGCGTCGAGCGCCGCGTTGCCCTGCCGCGCGGTGTCGTGGACCACGGCGAGCGCCTGGGGTACGCCGAGGTCGTCGTCCATGGCGGCGTCGAAGGCCACGGGTCGGGCCGAGGGATCCGCGACGGTGTCGCTGAGCCCGAGCACGTCGGCCGCGCGGTCGAGGAATCCCTCGAGCCGACGGAAGCCGACCGAGGTCTCCTCGAGCGCCTCGAACGAGAACTCGATCATCGAGCGGTAGTGGGCGGAGACGAGGTAGTAGCGCAGCTCGATCGGACGCACCCGGTGCACGACCTCGCGCACGAGCAACGAGTTGCCGAGCGACTTGCTCATCTTCTCGCCGCTCGTGGTGACCCAGGCATTGTGCATCCAGTACGACGCGAACGCACCGCCGGCCGACGTCGACTGCGCCATCTCGTTCTCGTGGTGGGGGAAGATCAGGTCGAGCCCACCACCGTGGATGTCGAATGCCGGGCCGAGGTACTTGCCCGCCATCGCCGAGCACTCCAGATGCCACCCGGGACGACCAGGGCCCCACGGGGTCGGCCAGCTCGGCTCGCCCGGCTTGGCCGACTTCCAGAGGGCGAAGTCGCGCGGGTCGCGCTTGCGGGTGTCGCCGGCGGAGTCTCCCGCGGGGAGCATGTCGTCGGGGCGTTGACCGGAGAGCCGGCCGTACTCCGGGAACGAGCGCACGTCGAAGTAGACGTCGCCGTCGGCGGGATAGGCGTGGCCGGTGTCGATGAGCAGGTGCATCAGCTCGACCATCTCGGTCACGTGACCGGTCGCCCGCGGCTCGACCGTCGGTCGGGTGCAGCCCAGGACGTCGTAGGCCCAGGCGAACTCGCGCTCGAACTCGGTCGCGACCGCCCACCACGGGCGACCCTCGGCCTCGCCCTTGGCGATGATCTTGTCGTCGATGTCGGTGACGTTGCGGCAGAAGGTGACGGCGTACCCGGACGCACGCAACCAGCGGCTGAGCACGTCGAAGTTGATGCCGGAACGGATGTGACCCACGTGCGGTGCCGCCTGCACCGTGGCGCCGCAGAGATAGAGCGACGCACGTCCCGGCTCGAGAGGGACGAAGTCACGGACCGCACGCGCGGCGGTGTCATACAGGCGCAGGCTCACGGGGGTCAGCCTAACGGCGCCGCACGGACGCGTTCGCCGTCACACGAGCGGTCCCTCACACGATGAGGGCCGTGGCGATCGCAGCGATGCCCTCACCGCGACCGGTGAGGCCAAGGCCGTCGGTCGTCGTGGCCGCGACCGACACGGGCGCACCGATGACAGCCGACAGGGCGGCCTCCGCCTCGACCCGACGCGGGCCGACCTTCGGGCGGTTGCCGATCACCTGCACGGTCACGTTGCCGATCCGGTAGCCGGCCGCGGTGACGAGACGCACGACCTCGGCGAGCAACGCAGTCCCGGATGCGCCCGCCCACTCGGGTCGGTCGGTGCCGAACACGGAGCCGAGATCCCCGATCCCGGCCGCCGCGAGGAGCGCGTCGCAGGCCGCGTGCGCCGCGACGTCACCGTCGGAGTGCCCCGATACGCCGGTCTCGTCCGGCCACTCGAGGCACGCGAGCCACAGGACCCGCCCGGGCTCGAAGGGATGGACGTCGATCCCGGTGCCGACCCGCGGCAGCCGCTCAGCCGACGACACCGGCAGCCCGTCGACGGGCGAGCACGGCCTCGGCGAGGACGAGGTCGAGCGGTCGGGTCACCTTGAACGCCTCCTCGTCACCGGGCACGACGACCACCTTGCCACCCACGGCCTCGACGAGCCCGGCGTCGTCGGTGGCAGGTGCGCTCGGGTCGGACCGGGCGTGCGCCTCGGTCAGGGTCTCGCGACGGAACCCCTGCGGGGTCTGGATCGATCGCAGCGCGGCCCGGTCGAGGGTGGTCGAGACGACATCGGCGGCGTCGACCGCCTTGATCGTGTCGGCGACGGGCAGCCCGGGGACTACCGCGTCGGCGCCGCCGCG
>JANMMN010000094.1:0-4803 GCA_031373405.1 Actinomycetes bacterium | reverse complement strand
GGGGACGGTGTCGAGCAGCTCGTAGAGAGCCGTCTGGATGCACTCGGCCAGCACGTCGACATCGGTCATCGCGTCGCGGTCGGCGTTGAGCCCGAAGTAGACGCCTCCGTCGTAGGAGGTCAGCCCGATCGAGACCGCCTGACCCTTCGCCAGCGGAACGACGGGATAGGCGCCGAGCATGCGAGCTCCGCCGGCGTAGAGCGGGAACTGCGGCCCGGGCACGTTGGTGACCACGAGGTTGAACATCCGCCGTGACCAGCCGTTGGCCGTGCGCGCTCCGAGGGAGTGCAGGGTCGGCGGCGCGAAGCCCGCGATGCCCACGAGCGCCTGCGCTCCGACCATCTGCCCCGTCGCCTTGAGCTGCTCCATCTCATAGGAGATGCGGTGCAGGCGTACGACGGGCTGCGGCTCCCCGACCGGCAGGTCGACGAGGAACGCCGCGATGTGGTTGCCGGACGACTCGTCGCCACCGCGCACGCTGACCGGCACGAGCGCGCGCACCTGCGAGCGGGACGACACCGACTCGCCGCGCGTCATCATCCACTCGCGCAGCGCGCCGGACACGACGGCGAGGACGACGTCGTTGATCGTGCCCCCGTGGGCGCGCCGGATCGCCTTGTAGTCGTCGAGCTCCATCGCCGCCATGCCGAACCTGCGAGCCTCGCCGATAGGTGCGTTGAGCGGATTCGCCGACGGCGGGCGAGCCATCGTGATCGCCGCCGCTGCGAGTCCGACCGCGCGGCGACCGAGGCGCTCGGCGGTCTCGCGCACGTCGACGGCGCCGGACCGCAGTGCATCCACGGCCGCACCGGGACTGCGCACCACCTCCGAGACCGCGCTCGCGAGCAGGTCGAGGTCGCTGGGCTCCTTGTGCGGTGTCCACTGGTCGGCCGCGGCGCGCTGCGGCTCCGGCGTGACGTCGAGGATCACCTGCCCGATGTCGATGGCGCCGGCGCCGTCGACCATCGCGTGGTGGGTCTTGGTCAGGATCGCGAAGCGGCCGTCCGAGAGCCCCTCGACCAGGTACATCTCCCAGAGCGGCCGGCTGCGGTCGAGGGGGCGCGCCATGATCCGCCCGACGAGGTCGCGCAGCTGCGCGTCGCTGCCGGGGCGCGGCAGCGCAGACCGGCGTACGTGGTAGCCGACGTCGAACTCCTCGTCGTCGACCCACACCGGGTTGGCGATGCGGCCGGGGACCCAGCGCACCTTCTGCCGGTAGCGCGGGACGAGGGAGATCCGCTCCTCGATCAGGTGAACGAGACGGTCGTGGTCGAAGCCCCCGTCGGGCGCCTGGAACAGCACGACACCCCCCACGTGCATGGGCGTCGTGGGCTCCTCGAGATAGAGGAACGACACGTCGAGCGGGCTGAGCCGGTCGACCATCGAACCTCCTCGGAGCCGTACACACGGTCAGTGCGGGTGTCGGCGTCATGGTGTCACGCTCGACCGGCCTGCGGCCGGTCGAGTCGGGGAGATCCTGCGGCCGGCGCTCAGCCGAGCGGACGGTCGAACAGCACCTCGAGCTCGCCCAGCGTCTCGGCGTACGACCGGTGGTGCACACCCACCATCCCCACCCCTGCGGCAGCCTCGATGTTGTGGGCCAGGTCGTCGACGAAGACGCACTCCCCCGCCTCGAGGCCGAGGAGCTCGAGGGTGTGCTCGAAGATCCGCGGCTCGGGCTTGCGCATGCCGACCTCGCCGGAGATCACGACGACGTCGAACATCTCCTCCCAACCGTCGCGGGGGTAGTCGTTGCCCCACGAGTTCGAGAGCAGGCCGGTGCGCAGCCCGCTGCTGCGAGCCCGGCGGACGAGGGCACTCATGTCGTGAGCGTGCTCGAACCGCTCGAACATCCGGCTCAGCAACCCGTCGGCGTCGTACGGGACTCCGGTGCGTTCGGTCAGCGCAGCAGCGAGACGGCGCTCGAAGTCGGGCACCGCCATCTCGCCGCGCTCGAGGGCATGGATCGGGTTGAGCCGCGCCTCGACCCCGACCGGCTCGCCGAACCAGTCGCGCATGATCGAGCCGTACGCCGCGAGGTCGATACCGTCGGCGGCCGCCCACGACTCCACCGCGGTGCGCAGGTCACCGGTGAGGACACCGCCCCAGTCGACGATCAGGCCGCGCAGCACGGCTGCGGGCTCAGGCACCGCAGATCTCCCTCGAGCGAGCCAGCAACGCCGGCACACCGGTGTCGAGGCGGGCGTAGAACGGGTCGTCGGACAGACCCGCCAACCACCGGTGGTAGCTGGCCTCGAGCAGGATCGCGAGCTTCCAGACGGCGAGCGCCACGAACCAGCGCGGGTCTCCGGCGCGCCGCCCCGTCGCCTGCTCCCAGAGCCCGACCACCTCGTCCCGGCGCGGGAATCCGTCGTGCACCATCGACAAGCCCGCCATCGCGACCTCCTCGTCCGGCTCCGCCCAGAACGAGAGCAGGTAGCCGAGGTCGGCGCGGGGGTCCCCGACGGTTGCCATCTCCCAGTCGACGACGGCCGAGACGCGCGCCCCTCCGGCCGCCCCGGCGAGCCGGGCGCGCGGCTCGACGATGACGTTGTCGAGCTTGTAGTCGCCGTGCACGACGGCCGGCTCGGACTCTTCCGGCACGTGCGCGCGCAGCCAGTCGCGGACCACGTCGTAGTCGGGCAGCTCACGGGCGGTGCCTCCGGCGGCGGCCACCGCAGCCCTGATCCCCTCACGCTGGCCCTCCCACCGCCGCAGCTGGCGCTCGAGGTAGCCCGATGGACGCCCGATGCCCGCCTCGACGAACGGGCGCCAGTCGACCGAGTGGATCGCGCCGAGCACCTCCGGCAGGGCCGTGCCAATGTCGCGCCGCGCGTTCCGGCCTCCAGGGCCGGACAGGAAGTCAGGGAGAGCATCGCGGATGACGACGCCGGGGGCTCGCTCCATCAGGAAGAACGGCACCCCGAGCACACCGTCATCCGTGCACACCCCGGCCACCGCTGGCACCCGCACCGCGTCGTCGGTGGAGCGCAGCAGCTCCATCACGCGTGCTTCGCGCACGACGTCGTGCGCGGTGGGCAGCAACGGACCGTGGGGCGGGCGGCGCAGCACGAGCTCGTCGCCGTCCCGTGCGAGCAGGAAGGTCAAGTTGCTGTGCCCCTCGCCCAACCGGCGTACGACCAGCTCTCCGGTGCCGGGCAGGAGCCGGTGGTCGCGCAGCCACGGATCGAGCCGGGAGGCATCGACATCGAGGAGGGCACCCACCCGACCGACCCTAGCCGCCGCATCGACGCAGCGGACGTGGTGGGATCGGCGCATGGACCTCACCCCGTCCGCGCGGGCGCAGGCGCTGCGCGCCGAGCTCGATGCCTTCATGGCCTCGCACGTCCTGCCCGCCGAGCCGGTGTACGCCGAGCAGCGCACGCGGCTCGCGGCCCAGGGCCGTGACCACGATCTCCCCCCGGTGGTCGAGGACCTCAAGCACGTCGCCCGCTCGCGCGGGCTGTGGAACCTGTTCCTCCCCGAGGAGTCCGGGCTCTCGGTGCTCGACTACGCCGGTCTCGCCGAGGTGACAGGCCGGTCGCCGGAGATCGCCCCGGAGGCACTCAACTGCTCTGCGCCGGACACCGGCAACATGGAGGTGCTGCACCTGTTCGGCACCGACGCGCAGAAGCGGCGCTGGCTCGAGCCCCTGCTCGCGGGCGAGATCCGCTCCGGCTTCGCGATGACCGAGCCGGACGTGGCCAGCAGCGACGCGATGAACATCGAGACGTCGATCGTGCGCGACGGCGACGACTACGTCATCAATGGCCGCAAGTGGTGGACCACCGGCGCCCTCGACCCGCGCTGCCAGGTCCTCGTGCTGATGGGGCGCACCGACCCGACAGCCGATGCCTACCACCAGCAGTCGATGGTTCTCGTGCCTCTCGACACTCCGGGCGTCACCGTGGTGCGCGACCTCACCGTCTTCGGCTACCACGACCAGCACGGGCACGGAGAGATCCTCCTCGACCAGGTCCGCGTGCCGGCGACGAACATCCTCGCGAACGAGGGCGACGGGTTCTTCATCGCGCAGATGCGGCTCGGTCCCGGTCGCGTGCATCACTGCATGCGGGCGATCGGCATGGCCGAGCGCGCGCTCGACCTGACGTGCCGGCGCGCCGCCGAGCGGGTCGCGTTCGGCAAGCCGGTCGCGCACCAGGGCGTGCTGCAGGAGAGCGTCGCCGAGTCGCGGATGGCGATCGACCAGGCGCGGCTGCTGGTCCTGGGTGCGGCGTGGCTGATCGACAACAAGGGGATCGCCGACCCGGAGACGCGTCGTCAGGTGGCAGCCATCAAGGTGATCGCACCCCGGGTCGCCTGTGCCGTGATCGACCAGGCCATCCAGGTGCACGGCGGCGCCGGCGTGAGCGGTGACACGCCCCTCGCGCAGATGTATGCCTTCGCACGGACACTTCGGATCGCCGACGGCCCGGACGAGGTGCACGTGCGCACCGTCGCCCGCTCCGTGCTCAAGCCGTACCTGCCGAACCGAGCCCGCTGAGCCCCGGTGCCCGGTCGAGGTCGAGGTCGCGCAGCAGCTCGCGGGTGAGGCTGCGGATCGCGGCGCGGGCAGGCGATCCCGGCGCGACCTGAGCCACCGTGCGCCCACCGCGCAGGGCCGCGTCGTACGCCGCCCGGTCGTCAGGCACGCAGCACACCGACTCGATGCCCGCGTGCCGGTGCAGGGCCGCCGCGACCGACGCCTCGCCGCGCTTGCCGAGGATCGAGGCTCGCAGCCGTGTCACGACGACCCGGCGTGCCGTGCCAGGCACGACCTCATCGAGGTCGGCCAGCCCCGAG
>JANMMN010000415.1:0-14245 GCA_031373405.1 Actinomycetes bacterium | reverse complement strand
AATATGGACAATTCAACATCAATAAAAGACGCAATTTGGAACCAACTCGGAGCAAGTATGGACATGCTTGAAAATGCTATTAATATGTGTCCAGACGAACATTGGGACACCGCATTAAATTTTTGGTATCGAGCTGCTGGTCGAGCTGCGCGACGCGCTCGCGCAGCAGCTGATCGACGCGGGCAAGGCCGAGTGGGCGCGGGAGGAGTTCGAGGCGGTGCGCACGGCCCCTCCGGCCGCGCCGCGGATCGACCCGTGGCGGCGTACGTCGGGGATGCACAAGGTGCGCCGACCGCGGCAGCTGGCGGTGATCCGCGCGATGTGGGAGCGACGGGACGCGATCGCGCGTCGGCGCGACATCTCCCCCGGCCGGGTGCTGCCCGACTCCGCGATCGTGGCTGCGGCGTCGACCGCGCCCACGGGCGATGCCGTCGCCGCCCTGCCGGCGTTCTCCGGACGGGGCGCACGCCGCCACCTCGGTGACTGGCAGGCCGCTGTGGCCGAGGCACTGACCCTCGCTGAGAGTGCTCTGCCGCCGTCGGCCACCGTCTCGGACGGTCCCCCACCGCCACGCTCCTGGGCCGACCGCGACCCGGAGGCGGCCGCACGGCTCGCTGCTGCGAAGACCGGGTTGGCGGAGCTGGCCACGGAGCACCAGCTGCCGGTCGAGAACCTCGTCGCACCTGATCTCGTCCGGCGGATCTCCTGGACCCCGCCCGACCCTGCGGACCTCGCGACCGTGACGGCGTGGCTGCGGTCCGCGGGTGCCCGCGAGTGGCAGATCGGGATCGTCGCGGTCGGGCTCTCCGACGCGATGAGCGCCCGGGCCGCGGACCAGATCCCCGACCCGGTCGCCGATGTGCCCGGGGGCAGCGCCGCCGAAGTTGAGGAGACCGGGCCCGCCGTGGTTAGGTAACCCTAACTTCGGAGGAACGGGGCACCATGTTCGCCAACTACCTGATCGGTCTGCGGGAAGGCCTCGAGGCCTCCCTCGTCGTCGGGATCCTTGTCGCCTACCTCGTGCGCACCGGAAACCAGGCGCGGCTGCGCTCGGTCTGGCTCGGTGTGGGACTGGCGGTCGGGGTCTCCCTCGCCTTCGGCGCACTGCTCACCTTCTCCAGCCAGCGGATGACCTTCGAGGCCCAGGAAGCCTTCGGCGGCTTCATGTCGCTGATCGCCGTCGGGTTCGTCACCTGGATGGTCTTCTGGATGAAGAAGGCCGCCCGCGGCCTGCGTGGCGAGCTGCACGGACGGGTCGACGACGCCCTGGCCGTGGGCGGCACGGCCCTCGTCGTGCTCGCCTTCATCGCCGTCGCGCGCGAAGGGCTCGAGACCGCGCTGTTCCTCTGGACCGCGATCGGGTCGACGTCGAGTGAGGGTGGCGCCTGGAGCGCGGTGCTCGGTGCCGTCCTCGGTCTCGTGACCGCGGTCGTGCTGGGCTGGCTCATCTACCGTGGTGCGTTGCGGCTCGACCTCGGCGTCTTCTTCCGGTGGACCGGCGCGGGTCTCATCGTCATCGCCGCTGGCGTGCTCGCCTACGGCGTCCACGACCTCCAGGAGGCCGGCATCCTGCCGGGCCTCGCCAACGTCGCCTTCGACGTCAGCTCGGTGATCGTTCCCGGCACCGTGGTCGCCACCCTGCTCAAGGGGATCTTCAACGTCTCACCGTCGATGACCGTGCTCGAGGTCGTCGCCTGGTTCGGCTACCTCATCCCCACGATGGTGCTCTACTTCCGCACCTCGACGCCCGTCACCGGGTCGACCTCCCACGCGGATGACCCCGACGTGGGAGCCGAGATCGAGGCCGCTTCCCAGCGCACTCCCGAGGTTGCGGGCTGACGCCCGAGCCTCGACCTCCAGCTCCGTCCTCCGCTCGCCCATCGAAAGGTTCCTATCTCATGTCGCGCCGCACTCTCGTCCTCGCCTCGCTCGCCCTGATCCCGGTCCTCGCAGCCTGCTCCTCATCGGCATCATCGGTCGCGACGGTGACAGTCAAGGCGGGCGTCGGCACCTGCGACGCGAGCCCGACGAGTGTCCCGAAGGGCCAGATCACGGTGTCCGCGACGTACGCCGGGGAGGGCGTCGGCGAGGTCTACCTCTACGCCAAGGAGAACGGCGCCTTCACGAAGATCCTCGGCGAGGTCGAGGACCTCACGGGCACGGCCAAGTCCTTCACCGCCGAGGTCTCACCGGGCAGCTACGAGATCAAGTGCGAGGGCGGCGGCCAGGACAAGCGGGTCCCCCTCACGGTTACCGGCTGACCCGGACCGGGCACTGCCCATGTCGACGCGTCGGTCATGACCGCCGCCGGCGCGGACCGTGCGCTCGTCGACGCGGTCCGCGCTGCCCTCGCAGCGGCGGCCGACCCGGATCGGGCGCTCGCCATGCAGGCGTACATGAAGTCGGCGATGCCGTTCCACGGCGTCCCCAAGCCCGCGCGGGTCGCTGCCCTGCGACCGGTGTGGGCCACGCACCCGCTCACCGACGAGGCCCGCTGGCAGGCGAGCGTGCGGGCGCTGTACGACGAGGCCACCCACCGCGAGGAGCGCTACGGCGCCCTCGCCCTGCTCGACTCACGCACCGCACGGCAGTGGCGCGACCCCGGTCTCGTGCCGCTGCTCGAGCACCTCGTCGTGACCGGCGCGTGGTGGGACCTCGTCGACGAGGTCGCCGGCCGCACCGTCGCTCCGCTGCACCGCGCGCACCCGGTTGCGATGGCGCCGGTGCTCCGGGGCTGGTCGGTGCACCCCGACCCGTGGCTGCGCCGTACGGCGATCCTCAGCCAGCTCGGCTCGAAGGCAGGCACCGACCGTGCCCTGCTCCGCGACGTCATCGGGGCCAACGCGGCGTCGACGTGGTTCTTCCATCGCAAGGCCATCGGCTGGGCGTTGCGCGACCTGGCGCACCACGACCCCGACTGGGTCCGTGCCTACCTCGAGGAGACGGGCGACGCGCTCTCCCCGCTCTCGCGTCGTGAGGCGGCCAAGCACCTGTGACCGGGGTGCCCCCCGGCCCACCGTGGCGCTGGTCCTGAGCGGCGACTAGCATCAACATTACCGGCGGGTAACCCCCGCTGTGAGCCCTGCACGCCCCTCGTGAGGAGTCCCTGTGTCCCCGACCCGTGCCGTGCGCGACGTCGTCCTCGTCGACGCCGTCCGCACCCCGTTCGGCAAGGCCGGCAAGAGCGGCATCTATGCCGAGACCCGTGCCGATGACCTCGTCGTCGCGGTCTTCCGCGAGCTGCTCCGCCGCAACCCCGACCTGCCCGCGGAGCGCATCGACGACGTGGCCGTCGCCGCGACGACCCAGATCGGCGACCAGGGCCTCACCCTCGGTCGTACGGCGGGGATCCTCGCCGGCTTCCCGCGCAGCGTGCCGGGGCAGTCGGTCGACCGGATGTGCGCCGGTGCCCTCACCGCAGTGACCAACCTCGCGAGCGGCATCGGCGTCGGCGCCTACGACGTCGTCGTCGCCAGCGGGGTCGAGCACATGGGCCGCCACCCCATGGGCGAGGGGATGGACCCCAACCCGCGCCTCATCGCGGAGAAGCTGGTCGACCCCGAGGCGCTGTTCATGGGCAAGACAGCCGAGAACCTGCACGACCGGTTCCCGCACCTGACCCGCGCGCGCGCCGACGAGTACGCGCTGCGCAGCCAGGAGAAGACCGCGAAGGCATACGCCGACGGCCTGATCCAGCCCGACCTCGTGCCGGTCGCGACCCGCACCGCCGAGGCCGGCTGGGGGCTCGCGACGGTCGACGAGCCACCGCGGCCGGAGACCATGCTCGAGGGTCTCGCCTCGCTCAAGACCCCGTTCCGTCCGCACGGCCGCGTCTCGGCCGGCAACGCGGCCGGCCTCAACGACGGCGCGACCGCGGCGCTGCTCGTCGCCGAGGAGGTCGCCGACGAGCTGGGCCTCAGCAAGAAGGCGCGGCTCGTCTCGTTCGCCTTCGCCGGCGTCGAGCCCGAGGTGATGGGCATCGGTCCGGTGCCCTCGACCGTCAAGGCACTCACCAAGGCCGGGCTGGGCATCGAGGACATCGGGCTGTTCGAGGTCAACGAGGCCTTCGCCGTCCAGGTGCTCGCCTTCCTCGACCACTTCGGCATCGCCGACGACGACCCCCGCGTCAACCCCTTCGGCGGTGCCATCGCCGTGGGTCACCCGCTCGCCTCCTCCGGTATCCGGCTGATGGCCTACCTCGCCCGCAGCTTCGAGGCCCACCCCGAGGTGCGCTACGGGCTCACGACCATGTGCATCGGGCTCGGCATGGGCGGGACCGTCATCTGGGAGAACCCCCACTACGGCAAGGACGCGTGATCATCGTGACCGACTCCCCCACCACCGCGGCCCCCGACGAGCTCGTGACGCGGGCGCTGCTGCGCCTCGTCGACCTGCCGTACGCCGCCGGCACGGCCGCGCTCATCACGCTCGACAACGGCAAGGACCACACCAAGCCCAACACCTTCGGACTCGGTGGACTCACGTCGCTCGCGGAGGCTCTCGACCGCGTCGAGGCGTCGGCGCAGGGAGGCGAGATCGTCGCTGTCGCCGTGACCGGGAAGCCGTTCATCTTCGGCGTCGGCGCCGACCTGACGGGTGTCACCCAGATCACGAGCGGCGACCAGGCGCGCGCCATCGGCGCGCTGGGCCATCAGGTGCTACGGCGCCTCGGCGAGCTGCCCGTGCCCTCGTTCGCTCTCGTGAACGGTGCTGCGATGGGTGGCGGGTTCGAGATCGCCCTGCACTGCACCTACCGTGCCGTCTCGACCGGTGCCGGTCTGCTCGCGCTGCCCGAGGTCGCGCTCGGCCTGATCCCCGGCTGGGGCGGTGCCTACCTGGTTCCCAACCTCGTCGGCGCCGAGAAGGCCGTCACGGTCATCGTCGAGGGCCCGCTCACCCAGAACCGGATGCTCAAGCCGGCCCAGGCCCTCGGGCTCGGACTGGTCGACGCGGCGTTCGAGCCGGCCGACTTCCTGGTCGAGTCGCTGCGCTGGGCGGCCCGGGTGCTCACCGGTGAGGTCGTGGTGAGCCGTCCCGAGGTCGACCGGGGTCCGGCGTGGGATGACGCGGTGGCAGCGGGCCGCGCCTTCGCCGACGCCAGGATCCGTGGTGCCGCGCCTGCGGCGTACCGCGCCCTGGATCTCATCGCGGGCGCGCGGACCGCCACCCGCGACGAGGGGTTCGCGGCCGAGGACGATGCCCTCGCCGAGCTCATCATGAGCGACGAGATGCGGGCCGCCGGCGGCTACGCCTTCGACCTCGTGCAGCGTCGCGCGAAGCGGCCCGCTGGCGCCCCTGACCGGGCGCTCGCGCGACCGGTCACGAAGGTCGGCGTCGTCGGTGCCGGTCTGATGGCCAGCCAGCTCGCGCTGCTGTTCGTGCAGCGGCTCGAGGTGCCGGTGGTGCTCACCGACCTCGACCAGGCGCGGGTCGAGAAGGGCGTCGGCTACGTCCACGGCGAGATCGACAAGCTGGCGGCCAAGGGCCGCCTCAACCCTGACAGGTGCAACCGGCTCAAGGCGCTCGTGTCCGGTTCGATCACCAAGGACGCCTTCGCCGACGCCGACGTCGTCATCGAAGCGGTCTTCGAGGACCTCAAGGTCAAGGCGCAGGTCTTCGCCGAGGTCGAGGCCGTGGTGTCCGAGACCTGTGTGCTGCTCACCAACACCTCGTCGTTGTCGGTGACCGCGATGGCCGAGAACCTCGCGCACCCGGAGCGGGTCGTCGGCTTCCACTTCTTCAACCCGGTCGCGCTCATGCCGTTGCTGGAGATCGCCCGCGCAGCGAGGACCGACGACGCCTCCCTCGCCACCGCGTTCGCGCTCGGAAAGGCGCTCAGGAAGTCCTGCGTGCTGGTGGCGGACACGCCGGCGTTCGTGGTCAACCGTCTGCTGACCCGATTCCTCGGTGAGGTGACGGCGGCGTACGACGAGGGCACCCCCTTCGACGTGGTCGAGCGCGCGATCGACCCGCTGGGTCTGCCGATGTCGCCGTACGTCCTGCTGCAGCTCGTGGGACCTGCCGTGGCGTTCCACACGGCCGAGACGATGCACCAGGCGTTCCCGGAACGCTTCGGGATCTCGGAGAACCAGCGGCGCATGGTCGAGGCGGGCAAGACCACGCTGCTCAGCTGGGACGGCGCAACGCCGCGCATCGCCGACGACGTGGCCGAGATCTTCGAGATCGGCGATTCCCCGTCGACCGGCGAGCAGGTCCGCCAGCGCGCGCTCGACGCGATCGCCCAGGAGATCGCGATCATGCTCGAGCAGGGCGTCGTGGCAGCGCCGCAGGACATCGACCTGTGCATGCTGCTCGGCGCCGGGTGGCCCGCTCACCTCGGCGGCATCACGCCCTACCTCGACCGCACCGGCACGAGCGAGCGGGTGAACGGAGCCCGCTTCCTGCCCCCGGGCGTCGCCAGCGTCACCTGACCTCCGCGGCGCACGACCGCGGCTCCGCACCGCGTGCTCCTGCGGTCCGTGTCCACCGCCACCTAGGTGACGCAGCGTGACCTGTCTCGAGCGCACCGTGTCGCCAGGTCACCCGCAGAGCGGCGGTATCCGGGGGTGGGACGACGTAGCGTCGGAGGATGAGCGAGCCACGGGAGTCGACCGCGCTGCGCCGCGCCGTGCTCGCCGCGCTCCTTCTCGACCGCGGGCCGCTGCTCGAGCTCGAGATCGCCGAGGCCGGGGTCGTCCGGCCCGGCACCACCCTCGCCGTCGCGTGGGGCGAACTGCTGCTCGCTGCCGGCGATCCGCGCGAGGTGCGCCCGGAACGGGTCCGGGCACGGCGGGTGGCCCGTTGGCTGCGTCTGCGGGTCGCGCTGCACGACCTGCTCGACGATCCACTGGTGACGGACCGGCCGGCCGCCGCGGCGGCCCTCACGGCCCGCGTGCGACCCCGGGGACTCCCCGTCGACCATGGCCTGCACCCAGGTCCGGCGTGGCCGCGCCGCACCGTCCTGGGGGGGGCACTCGACCTCGGGATGGGTCTGCGTGGGGTGGACGACGACGGTGGCCTCGATCCCGAGGGTGTCGGTCTTCTACCGGCTGGTGTGCTCCTCGCCGCCGGCGTCGAGGTGAGCGCGGCTGCGGACCGCGCCGACCGCTACCTCCAGGACATGGCCGAGCTGGCCGCGGGGCGGCTCCGGCTCGACCCGACCGCCGCGCTGCGACCGCTCGGCGATGCCGACGTCCTCACCCTGCTCGCCTCGGCCACCTACCGCAGGGCCGTCCTCGACGGTCAGTCGATGCGCTCAGCTGCTGTTCCCTCGCGCACCCGCGGCTGGCTCGACCTCAGTCGGCTCGATCCCGCATTCGCGATCTCGGCCGCGCTGCTCACCGACGCAGACGAGCGCGGGTTCACCCGCCCGATCCTGGTGACGGCCGACGAGGTGACGCTCGCGCGGCCCGGCGGTGACGCCGTGGCGCAGTGCCTGGCTGACCCCGCACCCGCCGAGCGCAGCATGCCGGTCGAGCGGATCTTCTGAGCTCAGCCGGTGTCGTTCGTGGGCTCCACCGCATCGGCAGGGGCCGTCCCCGTCCCGACCGGACGCACCTGGTCGGACGCGACGTGGTCGAGCCGGGCCACGGTCTCGACGATGCCTCGGGACACGTCCTGCGCCGTGAGCCCGAGCTGGGCGAGCACCGAACCACGCGTGGCGTGGTCGAGGAAGCGCTTCTCGATGCCGTAGTCGCGGAACACGACATCGATGTCGGCGTCGCGCAGCGCCGAGCCGATGGCCGTGCCGACGCCGCCGGCGCGAGAGTTGTCCTCGACGCTGACCACGAGCTTGTGGTCGGCGGCGAGCCCGACCAGGGCAGACGGGACGGGGATCACCCAGCGCGGGTCGACCACGGTGACGGCGACACCTTGATCCGCGAGGCGGTCCGCGACCTCGAGGCAGAGCGGCGCGAAGCCGCCCACGGACACGAGCAGCACGGTCGCGTCGGCGTCCCGACGCAGGACGTCGATGCCGCCCGTGCCTCCGATGCGTTCGATCGCCGGGATGTCGGCGCCCACACCACCCTTGGGGAAGCGCAGCACGGTCGGCGCGTCGGAGACGTCGACCGCCTCCCCCAGCTCCTCACACAAGGTGACGCTGTCCCGGGGCGCGGCGATCCGGAGCCCGGGAACCACCTGCAGGATCGACATGTCCCACATGCCGTTGTGGCTGGCGCCGTCGTCACCGGTGACACCCGCGCGGTCGAGGACGAACGTGACGCCCGCCTTGTGCAGCGCACAGTCCATCAGCACCTGGTCGAACGCCCGGTTGATGAAGGTCGCATAGACCGCCACCACAGGGTGCAGCCCGGCGTACGCCATGCCGGCGGCGCTGGTCACAGCATGCTGCTCGGCGATCCCGACGTCGTAGGTGCGCTCGGGGAACGCCGTGGCGAACGCCACCAGACCGGTGGGGCCCATCATCGCCGCGGTGATCGCGACGACATCGGGCCGGCGGCGACCGATCGCCACGAGCTCGTCGGAGAACACCGAGGTCCACTGCGGACCCTTGTGCGTGAGCGGCTGACCCGTCTCGGGATCGAGGATGCCCACGGCATGGAAGCGTTCGGCGTCATCGAGCTCGGCCGGCCGGTAGCCGCGGCCCTTCTCGGTGATGACGTGCACGATGACCGGCCCGGGAAAGGCGCGAGCGCGCTTAAGCGCATGCTCGAGCGCCTCGATGTCGTGGCCGTCGACGGGGCCGATGTACTTGAGGCCGAGGTCCTCGAACATCCCCTGCGGGGCGATGACGTCCTTGATCCCCTTCTTGACGCCGTGCAACGTCTCATAGATCGGCGGACCGACCACCGGCGTGCGGCCCAGGACCCGCTTCCCCCAGTCGAGCACCCGTTCGTAGCTGCGAGCCGTGCGCAGGGTCGCGAGGTGGTGGGCGAGCCCACCGATCGTGGGTGAGTAGGAGCGTTCGTTGTCGTTGACGACCATGACCAGTGGTCGGTCCGGTGCCGCCGCGATGTTGTTGATCGCCTCCCACGCCATCCCGCCGGTGAGCGCCCCGTCACCGATCACCCCGACCACGTGCCGACGACCGAGCTGACCCGTGCGCTCGAAACCCTTCGCGATGCCGTCGGCCCAGGACAACGCCGTCGAGGCGTGCGAGTTCTCGACCACGTCGTGCGCGGACTCCGTGCGGCTCGGATACCCCGACAGGCCACCCTCCTGGCGCAGGTGCTCGAACCCCTCCAGGCGCCCGGTGAGCATCTTGTGGACGTAGGCCTGGTGACCCGTGTCGAAGACGATGACGTCGTCGGGCGAGCGGTAGACCCGGTGCAGGGCGATGGTGAGCTCGACGACACCGAGGTTGGGGCCGAGGTGCCCGCCTGTGCGCGTGACCTTGTCGACCAGCTCGGCCCGGATCTCCGCCGCCAGCTCCGGCAGGACGTGTGCGGGAAGCGACTGGAGGTCACGCGGACCCGTGATCCGCTCCAGCACCGTCATACCCCGATTCTAGGGATCCACGGCCCCGGCGCACGTCGTGAACGTCGGTCCGTGTCGCCGGTCACAAGCCCGGCGCGGGCGCCGGTGCGGGGCGGGGCGGGTCAGATCGTCGCAGCGAGTCCGGAGCGACGTGGCACGGGGACCGCGGAGGTGATGGCACCCAGTGGGTCGTCGAGCAGAGGCCTGAAGGCCACCTCGGCGGCGCCCAGCAGCGTCGAGTTGTCGCCGAGCGCCGGGAGCGCGAGCAGGACGTGCTCCCCCGGAGCCGTCAACGCCCCGGAGAGTGCGGCCTGCACGTCATCGCGGGTAGCCGGGAGGATCTCGCGCAACGTGCCGCCGAAGACCACGACGTCCGGGTTGAAGATGTTGACCAGGTTGGCCACGCCGACGCCGAGCCAGACACCCACTGTGTGCAGTCCCTTGCGCGCAGCACGGTCCCCTGCCGCCGCCGCGGCCACGATCTCCGCGATCGACTGAGAATCCGCGGCCGAGGTTGCCGCCCGGACGGCGGGCTCGCCGATCTCGGTCTCCCAGCAGCCGACCGCACCGCACCGGCAGGCTCTGCCCTTGGGGTTGACCCGCATGTGGCCGACCTCGCCGGCGTAGCCCTGAGCCCCCATGAGCAGACGGCCGTCGATGACGATGCCACCACCCACGCCGACCTGGCCCGAGAGGTAGATGACGTTGGCCGCGCCGACGGCGCTGCCGCGGAGCCGCTCGGCGATGGCACCGAGGTCGGAGTCGTTGCCCACGACGATCGGGGTCGAGAGCCCGAGCGCGTCGCCCAGGTGGTCGCCGAGGGGGACGTCGACCCAGCCCAGGTTCGGTGCGAAGCGCACCACTCCGTCGGGCTGACGGACGAGGCCGGGCACACCGACCCCGACGCCGATCTGCACAGCGTCCGCCGGCGCGCTGGCGACCAGGTCGTGACAGACGTCCACCAGCTGGGCGATCACCCGCTCCTCACGCTGCTGGCCCTTGCGGTACCGGTGCTCACGTCGCGCGAGCACCACGCCACCGAAGCCGACGAGCGCGGCGATCGTGCGGTCGACCCGGAGGTCGATGGCCAGGACGTAGGCCCGCTCGTGCACCGGCTCGACGCCGAAGGACGGGCGCCCGACACCACGCCCCACCGGCTCGGTCTCGCGCACCAGGCCGGCCGCGACGAGGTCGGCGATCAGCCCGCCCACCGTGCTGCGGTTGAGTCCGGTGTGGCTCACCAGCTCCGACCGGGAGGTCGATCCGTGGTCATGCAGGAACCGGACGAGCGCCGCCAGGTTGTGGCGACGTACCTCGTCCTGCGTGGCTCCTGCGAGCGACACGGATCGACCCCCTAGCGGACGGAGCTGGTGTGGACGTGGACGGACGGGTCAAGCTCGACCGCTGGCCATCGCCCGCTTGCGCGAGAGCGCATCGACGCTCGCCGCGATGAGCAGCACCAGGCCGGTGACGATGAACTGGATCCCGGACTTGTCGGTGATGAGCGGGAGCCCGTTGCCGATGACGGCGACGACGAGACCGCCAAGGATGGCGTCACGGATCTTGCCCCGGCCGCCGAACAGGCTCGTGCCGCCGATGACGGCCGCACCGACGGCGTAGAGGAGCGTCGTGGAGCCGCCCGTCGAGGGCGACACCGAGTTGTCCTTCGACGCGAACAGGATGCCCGCGACGGCCGCCAACGTCGAGCACGCGATGAAGCACGCGATCTTGATGCGCGACACGCTGATGCCCGCACGGCGCGCGGCCTCGGCGTTGCCGCCCACTGCGTACACGTGCCGACCGAACCCGGTGCGCTGCAGCAGGAAGGTCAGGCCGATGAGCAGCACGAGGATCACGATGACGACGTACGGGATGCCCTTGATCGAGGTGAGCTGCGGGTTGCGCGAGCGCTCCTGGTTGAGCAGGTACGTCGAGATCCCGAGCAGGACGGTCAGCGAGATCGCCTTCGCCGCCCACACCTGCATCGACTGCGTGTGCAGACCCGCCTTGCGGCGGGCAGCGGTCGAGCGGAAGGTCGAGAGCGAGTACCCCCCAGCGACGAGCAGGAACAGGATCCAGCCGACGACCGGCGCCATGTTGCGGTTCATCAGTGCGAGCACCTGAGGGTCACCGACACTGATCGTGCCGCCCTCGCCGATGATGATGAGCATCAGACCCTGCAGGGCGAGGAACATCGCCAGCGTCACGACGAACGACGGGATGCCGATCCGGGCGACCACGACGCCGATGAACAGACCGATCGCGACTCCGGTGAGCAGGCAGACCACGAGCGACACGGGCAACGGCCACCCCCGAAGGGTGAGCGTCACCGCGAGGATCGCCGCGGCCGTGCCGGCCGCGAAACCGGCCGAGAGGTCGATCTCGCCGAGCAGCAGCACGAAGATCAGGCCCATGGCCAGGACGATGATCGTGGCGCTCTGGGTGATCAGGTTGGCGAAGTTGAAGGTGCTGAAGAAGACCGAGCCCTTGAGCGCGGTGAAGATGATGACCAGTGCGACCAGACCGAGCACGGCGGGCAGGGCGCCGAGCTCACCGCCGCGCAGCTTGGCGACGTAGTCGCGGAACGCGGTGCCGAGGCTGCCGTCCTCGGCGACTTCGGCTGCCGGGGGCGACGTGGTGACGTTGACGCTCATGCGACTGCTCCGGTGGTCGAAGGCTCACGCGGCAGGCCGAGGTCGCCGCTGCGTCCGCCGGTGATCAGCTCGACCACCTGGCCGTGCGAGACGTCCTTGGCGTGCACCTGCGCGGCCATCTGCCCGAGGTAGAGGCACGCGATGTCGTCGGCGACCTCGAAGACGTCGTTCATGTTGTGCGAGATCAGGATGACGCCGAGACCCTTATCGGCCAGCCGACGCACGAGCTTGAGCACCTGCTCGGTCTGCGCGACACCGAGCGCGGCCGTCGGCTCGTCGAGGATCACCAGCTTGGAGTTCCAGAGCACGGCACGCGCGATCGCCACCGTCTGGCGCTGACCGCCCGAAAGGCTGGCCACGTTCTGCCGCACCGACTTCAGGGTGCGCACGGAGAGGCCGGACAGGGTGGTACGGGCACGCTGCTCCATCTCGGCCTCGTCGAGGGTTCCGCGCTTGATCAGCTCACGACCGAGGAACATGTTGTGGACGACGTCGAGGTTGTCGCAGAGCGCGAGGTCCTGGTAGACGACCTCGATCCCCAGCGCGTTGGCCTGCTTGGGGTCGGCGACGTGGACCTCGTCGCCCTCGAAGGTGTAGCTACCGCTGTCGAAGGCGTGGATGCCCGCGACCGCCTTGATCAGCGTGCTCTTCCCCGCACCGTTGTCGCCGACGAGGGCGGTGACACGTCCGGGGCGGACATCGAGGTCGACGTCACGAAGGACGTGGACCGCGCCGAAGCTCTTGTTGACCTTGCGCAGGCTCAGCAGCGTTGCTCCGCTGTCCGTGTGCCCGCTGTCCGTCGCTGTCATGCGCGCCTCACTCCGACGTCGTGACCGGGGTGCCGGCTGGGGAGCCGACATGAGGGAGGATCCCAGGATTGGTACACGCAGGGGTGGACATCGACACGATGCCCACCCCTGCGTGCGTCTAGATCAGGACACGCCGTACTTCGTGCAGGCTGCCTTGAGCTCAGCGGTGGTGCAGAGCTTGTCCGCAGTCGTGAAGCCGTCGGCGACGACGTTCTTCACGGTCTCCGGGGTGATGCCCTCAGGGACCAGCAGGACAGAGGGGACGTCCTTGCCGGTCTTGCTGTCCGCCGTCTTGCCGGTGGCCTGAGCCGCAGCGCCAGCCGTGTCGCCCTTGATGAGCGCGATGGCCAGTTTCGAAGCCGCTTCGGCCTCCTTCTTGATCGCCTTGTAGACGGTCATGCACTGCGTGCCCAGGAGCACGCGCTGCAGACCCTCGTCCGTGGCGTCCTGGCCTGTCACCGGGATCTTGCCGGCGAGGCCGTTCTTCGCGAGCACGGCGATCGCCGCGCCACCGAGACCGTCGTTCGCGGAACCGACGCCCACGAAGTCACCGTTGGTCTTGGTGTACATCTGCTCGAAGATCGTGCCGGCCTTCGTGTTGTCCCAGTCCGGAACGGCCTGGTCCTCGGTGACGGTGTAGCCGGCGTCCTTGATGACCTTCTCGTAGCCCTGCTTGAACAGCGTGGCGTTGTTGTCGGTCGGCGAGCCGTTGAGCAGGACCACGTTGCCGGCGGCCTTGCCGTTGGCCTTCATGCAGGTGACCAGGCCCTCACCGATCTTGGTGCCCACCGCGACGTTGTCGAAGGAGACGTAGAACGAGGAGCCACCGCCCAGGGTGAGGCGGTCGTAGTCGATGACCTGGATGCCCTGCGCGACAGCCTTGGTGACGCACGCGGCACCGGTCTCGCTGTCGAGGTTGACGATCAGCATCACGCTGACGCCTGCGCTGATGAACTGGTCGCACAGCGTGGCGAACTTCGCCTTGTCGCCGTTCGCGTTCTGGATGTCGGCCTCGACACCGGCCGCCGTGAAGGCGTCGGTGAGGTACTTGCGGTCAGCCGTCTCCCAGCGAGCAGAGGAGGCTGAGTCAGGGAGGATGACGCCGACCTTGCCTGCCTTGCTCTCGCTAGCACCGGGGCTCGCGCTGGAGCTGGAGCTGGAGCTGCTGCCACAGGCAGCAAGCAGAAGCGACAGCGCCGCGGCGCCCGCCACTGCCAGGTAACGCTTGCTCATTCTCGTCCTCTCTCGCACGGGTCCGCCGTGCCGGAATGCCCCGGGTGAGCCACCCGGGAGGGAGCCAACGGCAGGTCGGTGACGCGCCGATGAATGTTGCCAGCCCGAACA
>JANMMN010000344.1:0-19072 GCA_031373405.1 Actinomycetes bacterium | reverse complement strand
GTTCGTGCGCGAGGAGCTGGTCGACGAGCTGCGGAAGTCCACCGTCGTACGCCGCGAGCTCAACCAGCTGTGGATGCCGCTCACCGCCGAGCGTGTGCTGCGCGACCTCCTCGGCGATCCGGCCCGGCTGGCCGAGGCGGCCGACGGTCTGCTGACCCGCGGTCGACAGACGCTGCTCGCCCGGGATGCCCACGCCCCGTTCACGATCGAGGACGTCCCCCTGCTCGACGAGCTCGCCGAGCTGCTCGGCGACGACCCGCTGGCGGAGCGCGCGTCCGCCGCCCTCGACGAGGTCGCGCAGCGCCGAGCAGCCTCGTTCGCCGCGAGCGTGCTCGACTCCGCGCAGAGCTACGACGAGGACGGTCTCGACGCCTACACCGCGATGGTGTCGAGCACGACGCTGGCCGAGCGGTTCGCCGAGAGCGGTCCGTCCCTGACCGTGGCCGAACGCGCCTCGGGCGACCGAGAGTGGGCCTACGGCCACGTCGTGGTCGACGAAGCGCAGGAGCTCTCGCCGATGGCGTGGCGGGCGGTGGGTCGACGGGTGCCGTCGCGCTCGATGACCGTGGTAGGCGACCTGGCCCAGACCGCGAGCGGTTCGGGCGCGCACAGCTGGGCGCAGGCGCTCGACGACGTCACGCGCGGTGCGTGGCGGATCGAGGAGCTCACGATCAACTACCGCACGCCCGCGCGCATCGCCGCGCTCGCCGACCGCGTGCTCGCCGCCATGGACCGCGAGGTGACGGCTCCCCACGCTGTGCGCGAGGGCGATCATGACCCCGGCGACCATGTCGTCGTGGATGCCGTCGCAGGTGCGCTCGCGGTGGTGCGCGAGCTCGCCGGAGTTCCCGGCCGGTCAGTCGTCATCGCACCCGCCCGACTCGTGCGACCGCTGCACGAGGCGCTCACCGCCGCGGGCATCGCGGCAGGCATCGGCGCCTCCGGCCTCGACTTCCCCGTCGCGGTGATGTCACCGCCGCAGGTGAAGGGGCTCGAGTTCGACCATGTCGTCATGGTCGAGCCGGGCGAGATCGGTGCAGGACCGAGCGGCCTGGCCGACCTCTACGTCGGGCTCACCCGGGCGACCTCACGCCTCGAGCTCGTGCGCACCGGCGCGTTGCCACCGTCGATGCTCGCGAGCTGACCGACCGACCGATCGGCGGTGGGGCGACGGCTCAGACCGTCGCGGCCGAGTCGTGCAGGAGGCGCTCGATCGACTCGTCGGACGCCTCGGCGAAGAACCCGCCCACGACGTCGTGCACCTGCGCCCACGAGTCGGCGGCGTACAGCACCGGCTGGTAGTGCGTGATGTCGTAGGTCTGCACGCCCATCCGGGCGAGATCGAGCGGACGCAGGTCTGCGGCGACGAACTCCTCGATCTCGCCGTAGGACGACAGGATCCCCGCGCCGTACGCCTTGGGGCCGTCGCTCTCGCGCACGACACCGAACTCGAGGGAGAACCAGAACACCTTCGACACGAACTCGAGCGCCTCGATCGACTCGACCCGTCGCGCCGCCTGCCCCGCCGCGACGTAGAGCTCGGCGTACGACGGATCGGCGAGGGTGATCGCGTGGCCGATCACCTCGTGCACGACGTCGGGCTCAGGGGTGTAGAGCGGCACGGAGTGGTGGCGGATGTACTGCGTCGACCAGAAGACGCGGTCGGCGAGCGAGCCGTAGAAGTCTCGGAGACCGACGAGGCCGGCGGCCGGGTAGTAGGTGAAGCCGGTGAGCGGGGCCAGCGCGGCCGTGACATCGGTGAGCTGTGGGATGTGGTCGGCGGGGAGGTGCAGCGCGGCGGCGCCGTCGCGGGCAGCACGGCACGCGAGCCGCTGGTGCTTGAGCGCCAGCTCGCGGCTCACGACGCGCCAGACCTCGTGCTCCTTCTCGGTGTAGGCCGCGACGGGCGCGGGGTGCCCGGGGACCCACGCCGTGGCGAGGGCGGCGATGGTGTTGCGGCGCTCGCGGTAGGCCGGGTCGCCGACCCCGGGATGGTCGGCGCCGAGCTCCACGACGACCTCGCCGTCGGCCCGGGTGACGACCGGCGTGTAGAGCTGTCCCTCGATGAACATAGGGATAGGGCAGCAGTACCCGACGAGATGCTCAACCGCACTCCGACACGATAGACATCATGCTCAGTGAAACAGCGCCTTGGTGGCTGCTGTGTCCAGGGCGAGCCATCCGCCGCCGGTCCGTCGACCTGGCTCTCCCCCAGCGCTAGCGTCGGACCCGTGACCACCGCCGGGTACTCGGGCACGCCGCTGCCGACCAAGCTGGGCATCAAACCCGGGCACCGTGTGCTGCTCGACCGGGCGCCCGAGGCGTTCGAGTCCGAGCTGCTGGTGCCACTCCCCGACGGCGTCACCGTGCACCGTCGCGCGGGTGGAGCGCCGTACGACGTCGTGGTGGCGTTCCGTTCGGACACTGCGGCGTACACCCGGCACCTGGCACGCGACCTCGGACGCATCCCGAAGAACGGCGCGCTATGGATAGCGTGGCCGAAGCGGTCGAGCGGCGTGCCGACCGACCTCACCGAGGACGTCGTACGCCGCGAGGCGCTCGCGGTCGGCGTCGTGGACGTCAAGGTCTGCGCGATCGACGCCACCTGGAGCGGCCTCAAGCTCGTCTACCGCACCCGCGACCGCTGATCACACTGAAGGGTCCATGAGTTCGATAGGACCGAACCGATCCCACCTTCATCGCCGCGCGGCACCGTAATCGATGAAAGTGGATCTGGTTCGGTCCTATGAAACCTATGGACCCTTCAGTGGGGGTGGGCGAGGGCGGTGAGGGTCCAGGCGAGGAGCTCGGCCTCGAACTCGAGCTCGGCGTAGCGGCCGGAGGGGCCGCCGTGCGAGCCGGCACCGGTCTCGCAGCGGAAGAGCACCGTGCCCCTCGACGCCGGCACGGTCGAGTCGGCCCCGGCCCCCTCCGCCGGATCCGAGGCGCGCAGCCGCGCCACCCAGCGAGCCGGCTCACGCACCAGCACCCGCGGGTCGTGCACCGCACCGGTCACCAGCAGCGGGGGGCGGTCGGCTGCGTCGGGCAGGTTCCACATCGGTGCGTACGCCGCGAGGAACGCCGCCTGCTCAGGGATCCGCGGATCTCCCCACTCGAGCCACTCCTGCGCCGTCAACGGGAGTGAGGCGTCGAGCATCGAGGTGACCACGTCGACGAAGGGCACCGCGGCGACCAGACCGGCGAAGATCTCCGGGCGACGCGCATACATCGCGCCCTGGAGCAGGCCACCGGCCGAGCCCCCGCGGGACACGACCGCCCGCACGAGCCCGTCGCGCAGGTGCTCGACGACGGCGATCTGGTCGTCGAAGGTATGGTGCTTGGCGGCGAGGTGCCCGTCCTCCCACCAGTGCCGCCCCATCTCGCCACCACCGCGCGGGTGGCCGATCGCAAACACTCCACCTCGGTCGAGCAGCGAGGGCAGGATCCTGCGGAAGTCCATCCCCCAGTCGGGATCGAGGCACAGCTCGTAGGACCCGTAGCCGTAGAGCAGGCACGGCGCGGTGCCGTCGAGCGGGGTGTCCATGTGGCGCATGAGGATCACGGGCACCTGGGCACCGTCGGGGCGGGCGACGAGCTGGCGTTCACTGACGTACGCGTCGAGGTCGACACCGAGCACCTCCTCACGGTGCCGCTCGGTCCGCGAGCCGTCCCAGGCGACGTCCCACGAGACGGGGGGGTGCAGGAAGGACTCGACCGCGACGACGACCGCTGGCGCGTCCCAGTCGTCGGTGCGACCGAGCCGGGCCATCCCACCAGCGTGATCGGAGGCCACCTCGAACGCGGCTCCGTCACGCGGCACGATCCGCACCCGGGCGGCACCGTCGCGCCGCAGCGATACGGCATAGCCGCCGGCGAAGGCGTCGACGCCCCAGATCCGCTCGGCCGGGTCATCGGCCACCAGCGGCAGCCACGACGTCGGGTCGTCGGCCGAGGCCCACATGATGCGGAACTCGGGGGCGTCGGTGTTGGTGACGACGAGGAAGCCGTCGGACCCGTCCGGCCCATGTCCCGGCGCGTGCGTGAGCTCGTACTCGACGCCTGGCTCCCGCGGACGCACGAGCCGCGGTGCGACGGAGAGGTCCGCGGTCGGCACGAGCCACTCCTCACGGAAGCCTCGGCCCACCAACGCGATCACCGCCCACTGCCCCGTCCGCGACCCGTGCAGCTCGATCTCGAGCCGCTCGTCGAGATCCTCGAGCACGAGACGGTCCTGGCTCACCGGAGTGCCGAGGACGTGACTCCACACCTGGAACGGGCGGTACGACGCGTCGTGCACGGTGTAGAGGAACGCGGTCGAGTCACCGCTCCACGCACCGCCGTAGTAGGTACGTCCGACGACCTCCTCGAGGTCGACGCCGGTCTCGAGGTCGCGGAAGCGCAGGGCGTAGACCTCGTCGCCCTCGAGGTCGACCGACCAGGCCAGCCAGCGCCCGTCCGGGCTCACCTCGACGAGGCCGTCGGCGAGGTAGTCGGCGGCCGCAGCGTCGTGCACGAGCTGGAGGTCGAGGAGGGTCACCTCGACGGCCGCGGGCTCGTCCGCGCGGCGGCGCACGAGCCGGTCGTAGTCGCGGCCGGCGTCGGTGACGCGCCGGTAGCGCATGTCCCCGCAGTCCCACGGAACGGACGCATCGACCGCCGGCACGCGCGCCACCATCTCCGCCGCGAGCTCGGCGCGGAGCCCGGCCAGCGGCTCGACCCGGTGGTCGTAGTAGTCCCGCTCGTCCTGCAGGTACGCCGCGACGTCCGAGTCGTCAGGGTCGGCGATCCACGCATACGGATCGACGTGCTCGACCCCGTGCAGCCAGGTCGTGACCGGATGGGATGACGCAATTGGCGGTCGGGGCATGGGGAGACCGTAAGACATGCGGCATCGCACCGCGATGACGGGAGACAGAGGGAGCAAATCGGTCACAGACCTCGTGTTACGCCGAGGCATGGGATAGGAATGCGCCACGTCGTACTGATCCGCGGGTCAGCAGGTCGGGTGAGGGCCCGGCGCGGCGTAGACGGAGGAATCATGCGCAGGTCTCGTCGTACCTCGTTCCTGGCAGCGTCCGCCTCGGTGGTCCTGGCCGCAGGGGTCGCCCTCACCGGGTCGGCGGCCGCCCAGACGGGGAGCCCGAGCGCCCAGCCCAGCGCGGTGGGCAGCGCGGGCGGCAAGGTCACCTTCACGGTGGGCACGCTCAGCGACATCGACTCCGCGAACCCGTTCACCGGCATCGTGGCCGAGGCCTACGAGATCTTCCAGATGCAGTACCCCACCCTCACGGAGTACTCCGCCGCCGACTTCTCCACCGTCCCCGGCCTGGCCGAGTCGTGGAAGGAGTCCACCGACAAGAAGTCCTGGACCTACAAGATCCGTTCGGGAGTGACGTGGAGCGACGGCACGCCGCTCACCGCCAAGGATGCGGCGTACTCCTTCAACCGGGTGATCAACGGCGAGTACGAACGGACCAACTACGGCTCGTACGTCGAGAACATCACCAAGGCCGAGGCCACCGACGCGACCACGCTGGTCCTCACGGTCTCGGCCGCCTCGCCGATCATGGAGAAGCTGCTCGTCTACATCCTCCCGCAGCACATCTGGGAGAAGATCGACGAGACCGCCGTGAAGAGCTACAAGAACGAGGGCACGGTCGAGTCGCCCACGGTCGGCGCTGGTCCTTTCGTGATGATCGAGCGCAAGGTCGGTCAGTTCGTCCGGATGAAGGCCAACGCGAGCTTCTGGCGCGGCAAGCCCGCCGTCGACGAGGTCGTGTTCAAGATCTACAAGAGCCAGGACGCGCTGGGCCAGGCACTGAAGAAGGGCGAGATCGACTTCGCCGACTCGCTCGAGGCCAACGTGTTCAAGTCGCTCGAGGGCGAGCCCACCATCACCGCGGTGTCGGCCGTCTACTCCGGGTTCGACGAGATCGCCTTCAACACCGGTGCGGCGCTCGACGACGGCACGCCGATCGGTGATGGCAACCCGCTGCTCAAGGACAAGGCGCTGCGCCAGGCGCTGGGTTGGGCGATCGACCGTGGGGCGCTGGTCGACAAGGTGCTCGGTGGCGGCGGCTCGGCCGGCTCGACGGTCATCCCGCCGATGTACACGACGCTGCACGCCACACCGACCAACCCGGTGAGCTACGACCCGGAGAAGGCCAAGAGCCTGCTCGACGCCGCCGGCTACAAGGTCGGGGGCGACGGGGTCCGGGCCGACTCGGCGGGCAACCGGCTCTCGTTCCGGCTCTACTCCCGCAGCGACTCACCGACCTCGCAGAAGTCGGTGGAGTTCGTGAAGAGCTGGTTCGCCGCTGTCGGGGTCGAGACGATCGTGTCGGTCAAGTCCGAGGATGCGCTCACCGAGATCATCGGTCAGGGCAACTTCGACCTGTTCGAGTGGGGCTGGGTCGTCGAGCCCGACCCCAACTACCAGCTCTCGACCTTCACCTGCGCCAACCGCTCCTACAAGGACGGCGATGCGATCTTCGCCAACCTGTCCGACTCCTTCTACTGCAACCCGGCGTACGACGAGCTCAACGCCCAGCAGGCCGTCGAGACCGACGTCGCGAAGCGCACCGCGCTCGTCCAGCAGATGCAGCAGCTGATCTACGACGACGCTCCGTACCTCGTGACCTTCTACTACAACAACTACGAGGCCTACCGCTCGGACCGCTTCACCGGCTTCGTGCCCCAGCCCGCGCCCAACGGCTCGCTGCTCTACCAGTACGGCACCTGGTCCTACGAGAACATCAAGCCGGTGGTCACGGTGTCCCAGGGTGAGATCGATCCGACGACGTCGAGATCCTCCGGCCCCAGCTGGACGATCATCGGCGGCATCGCTGCCCTGATCGCCGTGGTCGCGGGTGTCGGTCTCGTCCTGCGTCGCGGACGCGACCGCGACCTCGACGACAACCGCGAGTAGGGGCCCGGACGCCCGTGGCACTCCTGCCCGACGTGGGCACCCTCCCGACGCGCACCCGGGCGCGGACGGGGGGGATGTCCAACCCCTCGGTGCGCTACGTGCTCAACCGGGTGCTCGCCGCGATCAGCACGCTCGTGTTCGTCATCCTCTTCAACTTCTTCCTGTTCCGAGTCATGCCAGGAGACCCGATCGCGCTCTACACGCGCGGTCGCAACGTCGACGCCGAGCAGATCCGGGCGCTCAACGCCGCGCTCAACCGCCCGCTGGGCGAGCAGCTGTTCGCCTACCTGGCGAACCCGTTCCAGTCCGACGTGTTCTCGGTGAAGTTCAGCGCTCCCGTGTGGGAGGTGATCGGGCCGCGGGTCTATCCCACGCTGCTCCTGGTCGGCACCGCCACCCTCATCGCCACCGTCGTCGGCGTGTGGCTCGGGATCCGCAGCGGCTGGGCCAGGGGCGGGCGCTTCGACAAGACGTCGACCACGACCACCCTGGTGCTCTACTCCATGCCGGAGTTCTGGTTCGGCATGATCATCCTGATCGTGTTCTCGGTGTGGCTGGGGTGGTTCCCGGTCGGCGGGCTCTCGACACCGGGGGTCGACTCCTCCACACCGGCAGGATGGCTCGACGTCGCCTGGCACCTAGTGCTTCCGGTGACGACGCTGGCGGTCATCTACCTCGCGGAGTACTCCCTCATCATGCGCGCCTCGATCATCGAGGAGTCGAGCCAGGACTACCTGCAGACCGCGCGGGCCAAGGGGCTCATGGACTCCATGGTGCGGCGCCGGCACGCGGTGCCCAACGCGTTGCTGCCCACGATGACCCTGGTCTTCCTCAACCTCGGGTTCGTCGTCGGTGGCGCGATCACGATCGAGTACGTGTTCTCGATCAACGGTCTCGGCTCGCTCACCGTCGACGCGCTCAGCGGTCCCGACGTACCGCTGCTGCAGGCGCTGTTCCTGCTGTTCTCGGCAGCCGTGATCGCCGCCAACCTCGTCGCCGACCTGCTCTACGGATACTTCGACCCGCGGGTGCGGTCGTGAGCACACCGACGATCCCCGGGCATCCGGGCGGCCCGGAGATCCCGGAGATCCCCCCGGCGACGCCGATCTCCCCGCGCGCGATCGTGCGAGCACGACGCCGGGCAGCGGCGAGCCGGTTCACCGGTGCCTTCCGCCAGCACCGCTCGGGGATGCTCGGGCTCGCCGTCCTCATCACGTTCGCAGCACTCGCGCTGCTCGCCCCGCTGCTGTTCCCGCGGGCGATGATCGATGTCACCCAGGCCACGGCCGCCCCGTTCGAGCCGCCGTCGTTCGCCTACCCCTTGGGCACCGACGACTCGGGGCGCAGCGTGCTCGCCCTCGTCGTGTGGGGTGCCCGGATCTCGCTGCTCGTCGGCCTCGCTGCCACCGTGCTGTCGATGCTGATCGGCACCTCGGTGGGCATCTCCGCCGGGCACTTCCGCGGCTGGGTCGGCGGTGGCCTCGACCGGCTCACCGACTGGTTCCTCGTCATCCCCTACCTGCCGCTGGCGATCGTGCTGGCCACGGTTCTGGGGCGCTCGCTGCTCAACATCATCATCGTGATCGGCGTCACCTCGTGGCCGGCGACCGCGCGACTGATCCGGGCTCAGACACTCTCGGTCGAGGGCCGGCCCTACCTCGAACGGGCGAAGGCACTCGGCGCCGGCAACGTGCACCAGATGACGCGGCACGTGCTGCCCAACGTGATGCCTCTGGTGCTCGCCAACACGACCCTGGCGGTGTCGATCTCGATCCTGTCGGAGACGACGCTGTCGTTCCTCGGCCTCGGCGACCCCAGCTCGGTGTCGTGGGGGTCGATCCTCGAGCAGGCGTTCTCCTCCGGCGCGATCTCGCAGGGCGCCTGGTGGTACCTCGGCTCCCCCGGCGTCTGCGTCGTGCTGGTGGTGCTCTCGTTCAACCTGATCGGGCGTGCGATCGAGGACATCATCGATCCGCGCGGGACCGGTGCGTGATGGCGCTCCTCGAGTTCGACGACGTCTCGGTGACGTACACGTCTCGCGGCGTGGTCGTGCCCGCGGTGCGCGGCGTGACCCTGTCGATCGACGCGGGCGAGACGGTCGGCATCGCAGGCGAGTCAGGGTGCGGCAAGACGACGCTGACCAGCACGGTGCTGCGGATGCAGCCCAGGTCCGCGGCGGTCACCGGGGAGGTGCGCCTCGGTGGCGAGAACGTCCTCGCGATGCCGTGGGGCAAGGTGCGTGCGCTGCGCTGGGGCCAGGCGTCGGTGGTGTTCCAAGGCGCGATGCACGCGCTCAACCCGGTGCAGCGCATCGGTGACCAGATGGCCGAGCCGATGGTGCTGCACGGCCACGGGAAGGTCTCCTCCACGAGGGCGGCCACGCGAGTCGGTGAGCTCCTCGAGCTGGTCGGTCTGCCCGCACGGCGCGCCAACGCCTACCCCCACCAGCTCTCCGGCGGTCAGAAGCAGCGCGTGATGATCGCGATGGCGCTCGCGTGCGACCCGCAGCTGATCGTCGCCGACGAGCCGACGACTGCGCTCGACGTGATGGTCCAGGCCCAGGTGCTCGACGTGCTGCGTGGTCTGGTCACGGATCTCGGTGTCGGCATGATCTTCATCAGCCACGACCTGTCGGTGCTCTCCAGCACGTGCGACCGCATCGCGGTGATGTACGCCGGACGCATCGTGGAGGAGGGACCTGCCGCCGAGGTCTTCGACCACCCGAAGCACCCGTACGCCGCTGCGCTCGCTGGAGCCTTCCCGCGCATCGGCGACGCCCGATTCCGCTACTCCCCCGCCGGCCTGCCCGGCGACCCACCGTTCCCCGGCGACCTGCCGACGGGGTGTGCCTTCCACCCGCGGTGCCCCGTGGTGATGGACGAGTGTTCCGCCGGCGACGAGCCCGCCCTGCTGCAGGTCGGCGACCGGCGTACGGCCTGCCTGCGCGTGCACGCTGACGGAGCATCGTCATGAGCGACGCGACCGGCGCACCTCCGACTCTCGCACCGTCGGCTCCGGCACTCGAGGCCCGCGACCTCGTCGTCACCTTCCGCGGCCGCGGTGGTAGCGGCGCTGCGCGCGCTGTCGACGGTGTCGACCTCGCCCTCGGTCGCGGTGAGATCGTGGCGCTCGTGGGCGAGAGCGGGTGCGGCAAGACCACGCTCGCCCGCACCATCCTCGGCCTCGAGCGCCCCAGCGAGGGCACGGTGCTCGTCGACGGCGCGCCGCTGGAGTACTCGCGCCGCAGCCTCAAGGCGTACCGCCGTCGCGTGCAGCTGGTGCTGCAGGACCCGACGGGAGCCCTCAACCCGAGGCACACGGTGTACGAGGCCGTCGCCGAGGGCCTTCGGGTGCACGGGCTGGTCGAGGCCGAGGAGCGGCGGGTGGCGCAGGCGTTGTCGCTCGCGGGACTTCGCCCGCCGGAGCGGTTCTACCTGCGCTACCCGCACGAGCTGTCCGGGGGCCAGCGCCAGCGGGTCGTCATCGCCGGGGCGCTCGTCCTCGAGCCGGACATCATCGTCGCCGACGAGCCGGTCTCCAGCCTCGACGCCTCCGTGCGTGGCGAGATCCTGGCGCTGCTGCTGCGACTCCGCGAGGAGCTCGGCCTCTCGCTGCTCGTCGTCACCCACGACCTGGGCCTCGCGTGGAACATCGCCGACCGGGTGGCCGTGATGTACCTCGGCCGCATCGTCGAGGAGGGCCCCACCGACGAGGTGCTGTCGGATCCGAAGCACCCGTACACGCGGGCGCTCCTCTCCGTGGTGCCTGAGATGGAACGGCTCGAGCAGGTCGTGCTGACCGGCGAGCCCCCCGACCCGACCAGGATCCCGCCCGGGTGCCGGTTCCACCCGCGCTGCCCTCTCGTCGCCAGCGGCAAGGCCGGGCGCCTCGGCATCGAGGCACGCTGCCGAGGTGAGGAGCTGCCTGTGCTGTCCGTCGGCACCGCCCACACCGCCGCCAGCCACGCCCAGAGCAGAGCTGAGCTGAGCTGAGCTGAGCTGACCCAGGCCGCGGCCTCCCTCGCGGGTGACTGGCGTGATCGCCCGGCGTGCTCGTGGCGGCGGATGAGGTGACGGGTGGTGCGCCCTGGTGATCAGGGCGTGATTCGTCGGACCGATGGGGCGAAGGTCCAGTAGCTGGCGCGGCCAGGATCGATGTCGGGGTTGTTGCTGATCGTCCACCCGCCCTCGTGCACCAGGTGGTGATGCTTCGCGCAGAGCAGGCACATGTTGTCGAGGGCCGTCTCGCCGTGGTGCCGCCAGTAGCGCACGTGATGGGCCTCGCACCTGCTCACGTCGACCTCGCAGTCCGTGAACGCGCAGTGCCTGTCGCGGACGGCGAGCGCCGTGCGCAACCTCGCCGGCGCTGTGCGCCGGGTGCGCCCGACGTAGAGCACCGTGCGGGACTCGGCGCGGACCCACGCCGACAGGTCGGGCGCGGAGATGCTCGAGGCGCTGAGCACACCGTCGGAACCGGTGACCGTGACCCCGGTCGCCAGCGCCGTGACGACAGTGGTGACGTCGGCGTCGCAGAGGATCCGGCGTACCGACTCCGCGGGGAGCAGCGCCGGCTCGGAGTGGCCGGGCACGAGCAGCTCGCCGGGGAGCCCGGCGGCGAGGTCAGCCACGTCCGCGACGAGGGTCACGTGCGGCCGCGCCTCGTGCCGCGAGCCGAGGTTGCCGTTCTCGAGCTGACGGCGGGCCAGCTCGGCGAGCGCCAGGGCCATGAGGTGCGGCCGGCGGCGACTCCGGGTGCGCTCGTCGCGATCATCGGAACCGGACGGCTGATCGTCGGGCAGCAGCGAACCGGCTCGATACCACCCGTCGATGATCAGGTCGAGGGCGGTGACGAGCGTGGCTGCCGCCTCCTTGGTGAGGTAGCCCGTGACCGTGAACATCGATCCGACCTGCGTGCACGTCAGCGACTGGTCGTCGAACGCGGCGAGCGCCGCCGCGGCACCGTCGTCAGGATCGATGGTGGCCGTGATCGTGGACAGCACGCGCGTCACGTCCGCGACGGTGCCGGCCGCGGCGACGCCGAGCAGGATCTCCTCGGCGATCGGCAGGCCCGTTCGGCGCTGCGCAGCCGGCACCCCGCGGAACGTCGCCGCGAGGCCGCTGGTGATCACACGTGCCGACGCACCCGAGATGAGACGACCGTTCCACGCCTCCCAGGTCGCGGTGAAGTCGTGTCGTACGGCGCGGGCCTGCGCCATCGCGGCTGCGGCGTCGCCGGGCGAGAGCCCCACGACCTTCTTGAGCCAGGTCCTGGTCGACACGAATCCCGCACCCAGCAGGTCACCGGAGCCGTTCAGCTCGCCGGTGGCGTGGATCGCGACGGCGCGGGCGCGGTCCACCCCGGACCACAATGCCGCAGTCAGGTCGACCAGCGAGGGCCCGCGCACCGCGGTGATCGTGCCTGCCGCCGCCTCGGACGCGATGCGGTCGAGCACGTCGTCGAGCTCGCACGCAAGGCTCGCCATCACCGCAGCCGGCGATGTGACGGGAGAGACCGTGATCGAACTCATGTCGTAATACTACCAGCGACCACCGACACCGCACGGCCCGAAACCCGCACAAGGGCAACGGATCCAGCGATTCCGAGCAACCAATCCCACCTCCGCCAGCCGGTGTGCGAGTAACACCTTGAACCGACCGGTTCGGGCACCCAACCGGTCGGTTCGAGGTGTTACTCGCGGGCCTTCCCTCGAGGGCTCGCCGGCCTCATACTTACTGACTCATGAGTCAATAAGCCTGGAGGCACCGGTGGCTCAGCAGTACGACGTCGCGATCGTGGGCGGCGGGCACAACGGTCTCGTCGCCGCTGCCTACCTCGCCCGCGCCGGCCTGCGCACCGTCGTGCTCGAGCGCCGGCACATCGTCGGCGGCGCCGCCGTGAGCGAGCAGCCGTTCGGCCCCGACTTCACCGTCACGAGCCTGAGCTACGTCGTGTCCTGGCTGCCCCCGACCCTGGTGCGCGACCTCGACCTCGTCCGCCACGGCTACCACGTCTACCCGCAGGGTCCGTACTTCGCGCCACGCACCGACGGCCGCTACCTGCAGCTGCCCGACGACAAGCGCGCCCGCCGCGAGCAGATCTCGAAGTTCTCCACGAAGGATGCCGACGCCGTCCAACGCTGGGACGACTGGATGGACGGTCTCGGCAGGATCCTCGGACCGCTGATCAACGAGATCCCGCCGAAGGTCGGCTCGCGCAAGCCGGCGGACCTCGCCCGCCAGGCACTCCTGCTGCGCCAGCTCACTGACGTCGACGAGCGCAAGGCCGTCGACCTCACGCGACTGCTCACGAGCAGCGCGGCCGACCTGATCGAGGAGCACTTCGAGTCCGACGCCATGCGTGGCGTCCTGTCGGTCTCCGCAGTGATCGGCTCCTGGGCCGGCCCGCGCACGCCGGGCACGGCGTACGTCATCGCCCACCACCACATCGGCGACCTCGGCGACGGACGCATCGGCGCCTGGGGCTTCCCGCGCGGCGGCATGGGCGGAGTCACCCAGGCGCTGGCATCGTCGGCCCGCGCCTTCGGCGCGGAGATCCGCACCGAGGCACCGGTCGCGCACATCAGCACCAAGGCGGGGGCCGTCACGGGCGTGGTGCTCGAGGACGGTTCGGAGATCACGGCGTCCACCGTCATCACCACGGCGCACCCGCAGATCTCGTTCCTGCGCCTCCTCGACCGCGCCGACCTTCCCGCGGACTTCGTCGCCGACATCGAGCGCTACAAGTCGCGGAGCGGCACGGTGAAGATCAACGTCGCCCTCGACCGGCTGCCCGAGTTCACCAGCAAGCCCGGCTTCGACCCGGCGGTGCACGGCGGCACGATCGTGCTGGCCGAGAGCCTCGACGAGGTCGAGCGCTCCTTCCAGGAGGCCGCGTCCGGGCGGGCGAGCACGCTGCCCTTCGCCGACATCTGCATCCCCAGCGTGTTCGACCCGACGCTCGCGCCCGAGGGCAAGCACGTCATGAGCATGTTCACCCAGTGGGTGCCGCACACCTGGAACAAGCAGCGCCACAACTCCGAGCTGGAGGCGTACGCCGACCGGCTCTTCGCGCGGATGGACGCGGTCGCGCCCGGCTTCAGCGACTCCGTGCTGCACCGGCAGATCCTCAGCCCCTACGACATCGAGCACGAGTACGGCGTCATCGGGGGCAACATCTTCCACGGCGAGCTCACGATGGGGCAGATGTTCCACGCGCGGCCCGCAGCGGGATTCGCCGACCTGCGTACGCCGGTGCACGGGCTCTACCAGGCGGGGTCGGGAACCCACGGCGGTGGCGGGGTCACGGGCGTCCCGGGCCGCAACGTCGTGCACCAGATCCTCGGTGACCGCAAGAAGGCGCAGTGGCGCAACCGCGCGCGGCTCGGGAAGAAGAGCCGGCTCGGGAAGCAGAGCTGACGTATGTCTGAGCTGCAGGCCGCACTCCCCCGCGAGCACTACGTCGACGCGGCGACACACGAGCTCGAGCGCGACCGGGTGCTGCTGCGCGAGTGGACCTGCATCGGGCGGCTCGACGAGCTCGGCCTCACCGCACCCGGTGCCACGGCGCTGATCGGTGAGCGGCTCGCCGTCGTCGACCTGCACGGCGAGTCGGTGCTCGTCACCACCGACTCCGACGGTGTGCTTCGCGCGCACTACAACGTCTGCCGCCACCGCGGCTCGCAGGTCGTCCCGATCGACCCGGACGCGGATCCCCCTGCGCCGTGCGGCATCCGGGCGCTGCGCTGCCCGTACCACTCGTGGACCTACGGCCTCGACGGCTCGCTGCTGCACGCCCCGCACACCGATGACGTCGATCTCGACCGCTCGGCCTTCGCCCTGCACCCCGTCGGTGCTCAGGTGTGGGGAGGCTGGCTGTGGCTTCACGGCGAGCCATCGTCGGCGCCGGATCTGCTCACCTCGCTCGCGCCCGTGCCCGAGAAGATTCGTCGCTACCCGCTCGACACTTTGGTGCTCGGCGTACGCCTGCGTTACGAGGTGGCCGCCAACTGGAAGGTCATCGCCGAGAACTACAACGAGTGCTACCACTGCGGACCGGTGCACCCCGAGCTCTCACGCCTGGTGCCCGCGTTCGCCGGCGGTGGCGGCGGCCTCTCGTGGGACGACGGCGTGCCGCACCGCGACGGCGCGTGGACCTTCACCATGTCGGGGACGACCGACCGCTCGCCGTTCCCCGACCTCGACGAGCACGAGCGCGTGAAGCACAAGGGCGAGCTCGTCTACCCCAACCTGCTGCTCTCGCTCGCCGCCGAGCACGTCGCCGCCTTCGTGCTTCGCCCGCTCGCCGTCGACCGCACCGAGGTCACGTGCGACCTGCTCTTCGCCCCTGACGAAGCAGCGAGGCCCTCGTTCGACCCGGGCGACGCCGCAGAGCTGTGGGACCTCGTCAACCGGCAGGACTGGGTGGTCTGCGAGTCGGTGCAGCGCGGGATGTCCTCACGCGCCTACCGCCAGGGCTGGTACGCCCCGATGGAGGACAGCTCGCTCGACATCCGTCGCTGGCTGCTGCCCCGCTTCGAGCGCGGAGCGGGCGGATGAGCCGCACCTACGACCTCGCCGTCATCGGCCTCGGGGCCTTCGGGTCCTCGACCGCGTGGCACGCCGCGCGCCGCGGCCTGTCGGTGATCGGCCTCGAGCAGTTCGAGCTCGGGCACGAGCGCGGCGCCTCGCACGACTCCAGCCGGATCCTGCGGCACAGCTACCACACCCCCGCGTACGTCGACCTCACGTTCGCGGCGTACGACGACTGGGCCGTGCTCGAGGCGGAGACCGGCGAGCAGCTCGTCACGGTGACCGGCGGCGTCGACCTCTTCCCCGACGGCGCGGTGATCCCGATCGACGACTACACCTCGTCGATGTCGGCCCGCTCGGTGCCCTTCGAGCTGCTCGACGTCGACGGCGTTGCCGCGCGTTACCCACAGCTGGTCCTGCCGCAGGGGACCACTGCGCTCTTCCAGGAGCGCACGGCGATCGTGCCGGCGGCACGCGCCACCGCCGCCATGGCTCGCCGCGCGGTCGCCCACGGCGCCGTGCTGCGCGACCGCAGTCCCGTGCACGCGATCGTGCCGCGCACCGACGGCGTCGACCTCGTCTGCGCCGACGGCACGGCGTACTCCGCTGCCCGTGTCGTCGTCTCCGCCGACGCGTGGACCTCGGCGCTCCTCGCCCCGCTCGGCTGGGACCTCCCCCTGACCGTCACCGAGGAGCAGGTCACCTACTTCGCGCCGACCGATCCCGAGCCGTTCCGCCCCGGCCGGTTCCCGGTGTGGATCTGGATGGACGAGCCGTCCTACTACGGGTTCCCGACGTACGGCGAGGACACGGTGAAGGCGGCCCAGGACTGCGGCGGCCCGGTCGTCACCGGCGACGACCGCTCGGGCATCGAGGACGCGGCGATGCAGGACAGGCTGGCGTCCTTCATGGCGGCGACGTTCCCCGGCTCCGGCGCGCCCGTGCGGTCGAGGCGCTGCCTCTACACCCTCACGCCCGACCGCGACTTCGTCGTCTCCACCGTGCCAGGCCACGAGCAGGTCGTCGTCGGACTCGGCGCGGCGCACGGCTTCAAGTTCGCCGCCACCTTCGGCCGGCTGCTCACCGACCTCGCCGTCGACGGCACCACCTCCGCCGACATCTCCGCCTTCGGCCTCGACCGCCCCGCCCTCACCGACCCGGGCTACGAACCCAACTGGATGGTGTGACGTGCCACGACTCGCGCCTGGTCAGTTCGTGCGGACCGCCCCGGTGGCCACAGGGATCGAGCCTGACCGCCCGGAGGACGCCGGGGCGGTCCGCTCGGCCCGTCCATCCGGGCGGCGGCGGCACGACGCACTGCCGTTCCGGGCGGTCAGGCTTGATCCCTCCACGTCAGCACGCCGCACCGCCGCCTCTCGTCAGCGGGGTTCCCGCGTGGTGTCAGGACAGCAGAGACGGTGCGATGCCGAGCTCGGTGGCGGCACTGCCGCGGACCCATTCCGCGAGCTGGCGCTTGGTGAGGCTGCGGTGCACCAGCACCTGCACCGCGAGGCCGTCGAGGAGGGCGGAGAGTCGCCATGCGGCACCCTCCGGGTCGGGGCAGACGAAGAGGTCGCGCTCGACGCCCTGACGGATCTGGTCGGCGAGCACGTCCTTCCAGCGCACGTCGAGGCGACGCGACATCTCGCGCAGCTCCGGCTCGCGCAGCGACTCCGCCCAGGCGTCGACCCACACGGTCCAGCCGTTCGCGTTGCCCTGCGGGGAGTAGAGAGCCAGGATCCGGCGTACGCCGTCGACCGGGTCGGACGCCTTAGCCACCACGGTGTCGAGACGCGCGAGGTCACGGTTGACGGCGTGCTCGAGGGTCTCGGCGAAGAGCTGTTCCTTGGTGCCGAAGTGGTAGAAGACCAGCGCCGTGCTGACGCCGAGCGCGTGCGCCACGTCGCCGACGCGAGTGCGCGCGAACCCGCGTCGGGTCACCTCGGCCTCGGCGGCGGCAAGGATCTCCTCGCGCCGCACCTCGACCTTCCGTCTCGCCACGTTCGCGACCTTACTGTCGCGGGAGTCAGCAGGAGTAGCCCATGAGCGCCGTGCCCGACATGTCGTCGCTGACCCCTCGTGCGCCAGTGGATCCTGCTGGGCTCTCGCGGGCGCTGCTGCCGTTCGGGCAGTCGAGGATGCTGCCGGTGGAGGCCTACACCGGCCAGGGTGTGCTCGACTGGGAGCGGCGCAACCTCGTCGCCGGGTCGTGGGCCTGCGCGGGTCGGATCGAGGAGCTCCGGGCCGACGGTGCGACGCAGCGCGCACTGGTCGTCGGAGACATCCCTGTGCTGCTCACGTTCGACGGTGACGAAGTCCGGGCGTTCGCCAACACCTGTCGGCACCGCGCGCACGTGCTGCTCGAGGACGACACCTGCACGACGACGAAGTCGGTGCTCTGCGCCTACCACGCATGGACCTACCGGCTCGACGGCGCACTTCAGGGCGCTCCGGGCTTCCGCGACAACGAGTTCTTCGACAAGGCCGACTACGGTCTTGTGCCGCTGCCGTCGGTGGTGTGGCACGGGTGGCTGTTCGTCAACGCGACCGCGACCGCTGCGCCGTTCGAGGAGCACCTCGGCGAGCTCGACGCGCTCGTGGGGCCCTACGCACCCGAGACCCTCGTGCTCGGCGCCCGGCACAGCTATGAGATCGCGGCCAACTGGAAGCTCGTGTCGGAGAACTATCACGAGTGCTACCACTGCCCCCTGATCCACCCTGAGCTGTGCCAGGTGTCGATCCCGACGTCGGGTGACAACCTCGAGCGACCGGGTGCGTGGGTCGGCGGCACGATGCTGTTCAGGGACGGCGCGCAGACGATGTCGCTCGACGGCCGGTCGCAGGGCCGGCCGATCGAGGGTGCACCCCAGGACAGCGTGCTCTACGTCCAGCTGTTCCCCAACCTGCTCATCTCCGGTCACCCCGACTACCTGATGACTCACCGGGTCCTTCCGCTCGCGCCCGACCGCACCTGGATCGAGTGCAGCTGGTACTTCCCGGACGCCGAGATCGACCCGTCGTACGCCGTGGAGTTCTGGGACCTCACCAACTCCCAGGACTGGAAGGCCTGCGAGCTCGTGCAGCGCGGGCTGACCTCGCCGCACTTCGCCCCCGGACCGTTCGCGCCCATCGAGGACGGGGTGCACCAGTGGGTGCAGATGGTCGGCCGGGCCTACCTCGGGATCGCACCGAGCGACAAGCCCGGCGCCGCCCGCACCGCGTAGCCGGGTGCCTCGCGATCCGTGGCACGATCGACCGGTGACGTACGACCCCGCCGTCGAGCCCGGCAGCGTGCGCCCGGTGCGGTCTGTCGCAGCTGGTCGGGGCGGGCCACGCCAGTGGCGGACGCCGGCGATCGCCACGGCCGTGGTGTTCGCGCTCAACGCCACGATCATCGCCGGCTGGGTGTCGCGGCTCCCGGCCACCCGTGACCGCCTCGACCTGAGCACAGCGGTCGTCGGCGTCACGCTGCTCATGGCCGGCTTCGGCTCCCTCGTCGCGATGCCGTTCGTCGGCCGGTTCGCCGCCCGGTTCAGCAGCGCGCCCGTGATCGTCGTGCTCGCCTCGGTCTGCGCCCTCTGCCTCGTGCTCTTGCCCGTCACGCCGAACGCCGAGC
>JANMMN010000396.1:0-6825 GCA_031373405.1 Actinomycetes bacterium | reverse complement strand
CTTCGACGCGCGCGCTGCGGACCGCGAGGGAGCTGGGTGCCCACTGGGCGAGGCAGTGGGCCACTTCGGCTACGTCGAGCCGGGTCGTGGCGTCGGTGAACGGCACCGTGGTCTCGTGCGCCTCGTTGGTGCTGTCGGTGCGGCGTACGACGAGCCCGTAGGAGCCCGCGCCGACCGTCGCGACCGCCGGGTCGGTGCAGTCGATCCTCGCGCGCAGCGTGACCCGTGACCGTTCGGCGGCGGAGATGCGTTCGCTGTCCGTGATGGTCCACGCGAGACCGGGGCCGGTCAGCCGCAGCACGTCGATGAGGTCACCGCTGGTCAGCGCGCGCGCTGCGTAGGCGACCGAGAGCACTCCGTCCGGCGAGATCTCCGGCCCGCCGAGGTCGTTGCCGTCGAGGATCGCGTTCTCGAGGGCGAGGCCGACCGTGGGGGCGACGTACGCCGGGCGGCCCTGCGCCCACGCGAGGCTACCCAGCGCGACCACGCCGACCGCGGCGACCGTGGCGATCCCGCGACGGTGTGCTCGGGCCCAGGGCGTGACGTGCTGGTCGGCCCAGGAGGCGATGCGGGAGGGCGCGAGATCCTCGGCCGCGTCGGGGTCGGCGAGGTCGACGACGGAGTCGCTGTCGAGCAGCCGACCGTCCTCGTCGAGCTCGAGCCGACCGTCCTCGGTCATGGGCACCTCACGGCGCGACGCTAGCCGCGGACGCCCCGCTCGGCATCAGGACACCGGCCCTCACGTGAGGATCGCGGCGACCTCGTCGCCGCACAGGGTCGCCACGGCGGCTCGCAGGGACGCGCCCTGCAGGGGCAGGAGGAAGGGGCGGCGACGCTCGCCGACCAGGGTCACCCGCAGCTCGGGCTGTCCACCTCGCGCCAGGATCGAGCAGGCCGGGAGGATCCAGCGCACGTCGATCCGCGCGGTCCCCTCGGTGACGCGCACCGGGAACACACGAGCGCTGAGCTGGCCGACGACGAGCGCGCCGATCTGCTCGGCCTCGACGTACGTCGACTCCGGTGCCTCGACCGAGACGGTGACATCCACCACGCCCGCGGAGGAGCCGGCACCGGTGACGACGGAGGTGACGGCCTCCACGGACAGCCGCGGCGGCTCGGTGCCGCAGGCGACCCTGAGCGCGTCCTCGACCGCGTTGGTCGCGGAGCCCGGCAGGACGAGAGTGAAGCTCGACCGGCTACGAGCGGTCGCCGGCAGCGCTCCGTCCGGCCCGAGGTCGACCCGCAGCGGCAGACCCGCCTCGATCGCCTCGGCGGGCCGTGCACAGTCCTGCGGCCAGATCCGGGCGACGAGGTGACCCGTCGCACCCGGCGTGAGCTCGACCGGCGGCCCCCCGTTGGTCAGCTCGGGCTGTGCAGCGGGGCTGACCCGCAACCCGGTCCACTGGCGGGGCGAGGTGTTGCTGATCTCGACATCGAGGTCGACCGCGACGCTGTCGGGCAGCGCGGTGCCGGAGATGGCACCGATCTCGAGGTCGCGCTCGGCGGCGATCTGGAGGCACGCCGAGCGGACCGCGGCGGCCAGCGTGAGCGACCCGACCAGCGGCACCCGGTCGACCCGCACCTCGCCGCCGGGAGCGGTGCGTCGCAGCACCACCCCGTAGTCGTCCGGCCTGGCCGCGAGGGCGAGAGTCGTGGCCTCGGGAGTCGCGCAGTCGAGCCGCGCGGACGCGATCACGGCGAGCCCGGGGCGCGCCGGGTCGAGGGCGACGGCCCGATCGTCGTCGGCGTCGCGCAGGCCGGGGCCGGCGAGGCCGAGCACGACGACGCCCACGCCGGGGCGCTCCGCAGACGTGACCGTCAGCAGCTGCGTCACTCCGACCGCCCGGCCCGTGACCGGGTCGGGCTCCACCGTGCTGGTCGGATCCGGCCCGGTGGCCTTCGCCAGCGCGAGCGGCGCAGCGGGCAGCGGGTCCGGCCGTCGGATCCACCAGGCGCCACCGGCGACCGCTGCCACCGTGACGGCGAGAGCGAGAGCGACCATGGCGGTCCGGTGCCGCCGCAGCCACGGCGTCACGCCCGCTGAGCGCATCAGGTCTCGCCACCGCTCGCCGACGGTCGCGGGGTCGGTGCCGATGACGTCGAGGTCGGCGGGGCGATCGAGGTCGTCGAGGTCGAGCCGCCCGTCGTCCGACGAGGGCCCGGCGTACGCCGACCGCTCACCCATGAGGCGCCTCAGGTCACCGATCCACGGCGTCGGGCGCCGTACCAGGCGAGGCCGAGGGCGACGGTCGCGGCGCCGACGCGCATCGCCGTGCGGCGGTTGTCGGCGGTGTTGATGCCGGAGATGCGCTGGCGCACGCTGGGCATGGCCACGGGCCGGGCGAAGTCGAGCACCGGCCAGCCGCGCTCGACCGCCACCCGGCGCAGTGCGGCGTCGGGATTCACGCAGACCGGGTGGCCGACGATCTCGAGCATGGGCAGGTCGGTCATCGAGTCGGTGTAGGCGAAGCTCTCGGCGAGGTCGTAGTCGTTCTCCTCGGCGAGCGCGCGCATCGCGTCGGCCTTCCCCTCGCCGTAGGCGTAGAACAGGATCTCGCCGGTGTACTTGCCGTCGACGATCGCGACCTGGGTGCCGATGGCGCGGTCGACGCCGAGGCGCTCGCCGATCGGCTCCACCACCTCGGTGCCCGACGAGCTGATGATGATGACCTCGCGGCCGGCCTCCTTGTGCTCCTCGATGAGGTCGACCGCCTCCTCGTAGACCATCGGGTCGACGATGTCGTCGAGGGTCTCGGTGACGATCTGGCGCACCGTGTCGACGTCCCAGCCCGTGACGAGCGCGGACATGTAGCGGCGCATCGTCTCGAGCTGGTCGTGGTCGGCGCCGGAGGCGACGTAGGAGAACTGCGCGTAGGCGCTCTTGAGCACGTCCGCGCGTCCGATCAGGCCGCCCTTGTAGAACGGCTTGGCGAAGGCGAGCGAGCTGGACTTGGCGAGGATCGTCTTGTCGAGGTCGAAGAACGCTGCGGACCGGGTCATGAGTCGATGGTAGGCGTGCCGTGCGCGCCGGCTCCCGATCCGACGACCGAGGTGACCTGGACGTTCGCGTCCTCGTCCACAGCGCCGTACGCCGTGGCGTGTCGTCCCCAGGGCGGGGTCATCGGCGGCGACAGTCGTGGGGGAGTTCCGCGTTGGGTCGGGCGCATGTCGATGTCCCCGCTGCTCGTGTCGCGTGACCCGTCCCTGCTCGACGACGTCCGGCGGGTGGCCGCCGTGGCCGGAAGCGAACCGCTGATCGTCTCCTCAGCCGCGCAGGCGCGCGGTGCCTGGGCCCTCGCCCCCCTCGTCCTCGTCGGGGAGGACCTGCTCGCCGAGGTCGCGGCGGCCGGTCTGCCGGAGCGACGCGGGCTGCTCGTCGTGGGACGCGACAGTGCCGACGTCGCCGTGTGGCAAGGAGCGCTCGCGGCCGGAGCTGAGCACGTCGTGGTGCTGCCCGAGGGCGAGGCCTACCTCGCGCAGCGGCTCGTGCCGGGCACCGGGAGTCCACGTGCCCGCGTGGTGGGGGTCGTCGGCGGGTCCGGCGGTGCGGGGGCCAGCGTGCTCGCGGTGGCGCTCGCCCTGGCCGGTGCCCGGCTGGGTCTCGACGTGGCCCTGGTCGATGCCGACCCGTCCGGTGGTGGGCTCGACCTCGCGCTCGCAGCGGAGGACGAGCAGGGAGCCCGGTGGTCGGACTTCGTCGACGTCAGCGGCATCCTGCCGCCGGACACCGTGCTGGCTGCCCTCCCCGTGGTGCACGGTGTCTCGACCGTGTCGGTCGGTCGCGCGCCGGAGTCGACGGTCCCGTCGAGTGCGGTGCCGGCCGTCGTCGACTCGCTCGTGGCGTGCCGCGACCTGGTCGTGATCGACCTGCCGCGGGCTCGGCCGGACCTGCTCGCGACCCTCGTGCCGCGGTGCGCGGCCGTGCTGCTCGTGGTCACGCCCGACGTCCGCGGCGTCGCTGCGGGGCGCCATGCGGCGATGGAGCTCGGGCAGCTCGGCGAGGTGTCCGTGGTGGTTCGAGGTGTGCCCGGCACCGAGCTCGACGCCGAGCAGGTGGCCCACTGGCTCGAGGTCGAGCTGGTGGCCGAGATCGCCTACGACGCGAGGCTGACCGCTGCTCTCGACTGCGGTGACCCGCCGGGCCTCTCGGCCCGCTCGCGGCTCGGCCGCACCGCCACGGCGCTGGTCACCCGGCTGATGGAGCGGTGATGGCCCTCGACCCTTCGGTTCTCGACCGGGTTCGCGCCCGGCTCGTGGCCGACGGCCGCGACCCGACCACGGCCGACGTCGCGCGCGCGTTGCTCGGCGACGGAGTGCTCCTCGCCACCGACGTGCTGTTCGAGGAGTCGGCGCGGCTGCTCGACGAGCTCTCCGGGGCCGGTCCCCTGACCGCACTGCTGCGCGACCCGTTGGTCACCGATGTCCTCGTGACCGCACCCGACGCCGTCTGGGTGGATCGCGGATCCGGAGTGGAGCGGGTCGCCGTCCGGTTCACCGACGAGGCCGCCGTGCGCCGGCTCGCGCAGCGCCTCGCCTCCGCCTGCGGTCGTCGCCTGGATGACGCCGTCCCCTATGTCGATGCCCGGCTGCCCGACGGCACCCGCGTGCACGCGGTGCTGGCTCCGGTGGCCCGCGGGGGCACGGCCCTCTCGCTGCGGGTTCCTCGGCGGCAGGCCTTCGGCCTCGAGGACCTGGTGGCGGTCGGCTCGGTGCCGACAGCGGTCGCACCCTGGATCCGGGCCGTCATCGACGCGCGGCTCGCCGTGCTGATCACCGGGGGCACGGGCAGCGGCAAGACGACCTGGCTCGCGATGCTGCTCGGTCTGTGCGACCCGCGGGAGCGTCTCGTCATCGTCGAGGACTCCGCCGAGCTCGACCCCGATCACCCGCACGTCGTGCGGCTCGAGGCGAGACCGCCGAACATCGAAGGCGCCGGCGCAATCACCCTGCGAGACCTGGTGCGCCAGTCGCTGCGCATGCGCCCTGACCGGGTCGTCGTCGGTGAGGTGCGAGGCGCGGAGATCGTCGACCTGCTGTCGGCGCTCAACACGGGTCACGAAGGCGGCGCCGCCACCGTGCATGCCAACTCGGCGGCCGACGTGCCGGCCCGGCTCGAGGCGCTCGGCCTGGCCGCGGGTCTCGACCGCGTGGCCGTGCACGCCCTCATGGCAGCGGGGCTCGACGTGGTGATCCACCTCGTCCGTGATCCCGACGGACGCCGGCACTGGCAGTCGATGTCGGTGGCTGTCCGCCGGGGCGAGCTGACCGAGATCGACGACGCGCTGGTGTGGCGCGGCTCCGAGGTGGTCGCCGGTCCCGGGCTCGACCGGCTCCGTGCTCGGCTCGGCCTCCACGCCCCGCCGGCTCCGTCGTGAGTGTGCCGGCGCTGATGGCCGCGGCCGCGGTGCTGCTGCTCTGGCCACCCGGGGTGCCGCACATCCGCGTGGCAACCGGGGTCTCGGCCCGCGTTCGCCGTCCCCGACCCGGCGCGCACCGCACGGCACAGCTCGAGTGGCTCGAGGCCGTGGTCGCCGAGCTGCGGGCAGGTCGCGATCCACGCTCCGCGGTGGCCGCCGCTTCGCGCTCGCTGCGAGGGTCGGTGACGACTGCGGCGGATGCCGCCGCGCGCTCGGGCGGCGACGTCGCCATGGCGCTGCGGGCCGACGCCCGCGGCTCGGAGCTGCTGCGGGGCGTCGCCGCGTGCTGGGAGGTCGCGCAGGGCTCGGGAGCCGGCCTCGCCGCATCGCTGACGACGTTGGCCGACGCCGCGCGCGAGACCGAGCGCATCCGGCGTGAGCTGCATGCCGGGCTCGCCGAGCCACGTGCGACGGCACTGGTGCTCGCCGGCCTCCCGGTCGTCGGCCTCCTGCTCGGCTCGATGCTGGGCGCCGACCCCCTGGCGTGGCTGGTGGGGTCGCCGGCAGGTTGGACGGTGCTCGCTCTCGGTGTGACGTTCGAGGTCATCGGTGCGCTGTGGGCCTGGCACATCGCGACGTCCTTGGAGTCCGAGCTGTGAGCCCGTACGTCGTGGCGGCGTGCGGCGTCGCGGCGCTGCTGCTCGCGTGGCCACGCGCTGCCTCCGCTCCTCCGTCGCCAGCCCCCGCCCCCCGTCGGCGACTGCCCCGGCCGTCCGCGACCTTCAGCGCCCTCGTCCTCGCCGCAGGGGCGGCGCTGCTGCTCGGTGGTCCGACCGGGATCGTCAGCGGGGCCGCGCTGGGCATCGGTGTGCGCCTGGTCGTGCCGCGGTTGGAGAGCCGTCGTGATCGCGACCGACGCGAGCGGCTGTCCCGGCAGGCTCCCCTCACCGTCGACCTCGTCGCGGCCTGCCTGGCGTCGGGCTCCGGTCTGGAGGTGTCGGAGACCGCTGCGGCCCGCGCGGTGGGAGCGCCGACGTCCGAGGTGCTGCACTCGGCCGTCGCGGCGCTCCGGCTCGGTGCCGACCCGCAGCAGGTCTGGGGCGACCTGGCTGCCGAGCCGGGGCTCGGTGCGCTGGCACGCGCGGTGTCGCGGTCGCAGCAGACCGGAGCACCGCTCGCCCAGCTGTTGCCGCGCGTCGCGGCCGAGGTCCGGGCCACCGAGCGGGCCCGCGTCGATGTGCGGATCCGGACCGCTGCTGTCCGCCTGACCGCACCGCTGGGTGCCGCGCTGCTTCCGGCGTTCTTCCTGCTCGGCGTCGTGCCCGTGGTCGCGTCGTGGGTCGACGCACTGCTGTGACCGTTGTCCCCACCCGATCCCTACGCCGTCGTCGTCCCCAGACCAGCCGTCGCGCGTCCTCGCGTCGTCCCCGACCGGTGGAACCTCGGCCCTCGCCGGCGACCGTCGTCG
>JANMMN010000391.1:0-4742 GCA_031373405.1 Actinomycetes bacterium | reverse complement strand
CGAGTCGGTGGTAGCTCATCGGGTCGGTCAGCGTCCAGGCGAGGTCGGCAGCCCGGCCGCTGTCGAGTCCGCGGCGCAGCTGCCCGGCCGAGTCGAGGATCCCGACGAACTCGACCATGCCGTCACGTCTCCCCGCTTCCGTGTCCGCCACGAGGACAGCGATCTCGGGGTCGGTACCGGCCGCAGCCCCGAGGACGGGGAGGAGAGCGACCGTGCGTACCTGGATTGCGGCGACGAGCTCGGCGGTGAGGCGGCAGCGAGCCTTCGCGCTCCTGGCCCTCGCCACGGCTGCTGCCTCCGCGCGCTGTCCGACGGCGACCGGCTCGTCGTCGCCGGCGATGGCCGCGTCGAGCACGCGCGTGAGCAGACCGACCTTGTTGCCGAATGCGGCGTACACCAGTGCCGGTGACACTTCGGCCGCGATGGCGACGTCGGCGACGGTGGTGGCGGCATAGCCGCGCTCGAGCATGAGCCGCGTGGCGACTGAGACGACGCGAGCCTGCGCCTGCGCGGCCGCTGCCTGCCGACCCGAGGCGTCGTACTTCCGTCTTGACACGAGAGCCTTTCGATGGGACGTTGTGTATCGAATAGGAACAACTCTATCTGAATGGGAGAGTCACATGTACGCGTTCTGCCAAGACATGCCAGGGGCGACGCTCGAGCAGCAGGCCGTCCTCAACCGCCACATCCCCGCCGAGTCGCTCGAGGGTTGCCTGGTGCACGTCGTCGGACCGTACGACGGCGGCGTGCGCATGGTCGACGTATGGACCGACGAGGAGTCCTACCGGCGCTTCCAGCGGGAGGTGCTCTGGCCCGCGCTCGATCGTGTGATGCCGGAGCTGGCGGTCGTCGGCGCCCCTGCGCCCGAGCCGTTCCGCGTGCTCGAGGTCTCGGGCGCCGCGCAGGGGTCGGCTGTCCGCGGCTGAGCGAGGCGCCTCACTGGGCGGCCTCCCGGGGCCCAGCGCCCGACACGTCGCGCCGACGGGCCCGAAACGAGGGGGCAGGATCTCTGGACGAGATCGTGCGCTGATGGATCCCCAGCGGCAAGGGCAGTGCTAGGCGGTGGGCCAGCGCGCCATGTCGCGTACGGCGAACTGGCGGTGCCACCACTCCTCGTTGAGGATCACGTGCAGCCGCGACCGTGCCGACATCTCCTCGGGCGGTGGCCACGGGACGCCGGACGGCGGCGACGTGAGCGCCTCGAGGTCGGCACCGGTGGTGGTCGCGAGCCACTCGCGCACGAGCGCCTGACGCGACGCCCGCGCCGCCAGCACGTCGGCGAGCGACGGCTCCAGCTCCGGATCGAGGCCGGCCGTGCTGTGGTCGAACCACGGTCCGGCGATGCCGAGCGGGTGGTAGGTCGTGGCGCCGAGGACTCCCGCACCGAGCCAGGAGTCGGTCGCGAACACGAGGTGGCGCAGCGTGTCCACGAACGACCACTCGGCGCCGACCCGCAGCCGCAGCGAGGCATCCGGGTGCGCCAGCGCCAACTCGGTCGTCTCTGACCACTGCGCCTCGAGCAGCGCCCAACCCTCGCGCAGCTCGTCCGGGTCGCTCGAGCGCAGCAGGGCGCGTCCCGGGTGTCGTCGGTCGAGCTCGCCGTCGATGAGCGGCGCGACCTCGACGCCGTTGATGACGAGGCCCTCGACGTCGCCGTCGATCACCGCGTGGCCGAGCTCCACGCCGATCATGGCGACGCGGTTGAGACTGACGTCGCGGAACGTCGAACCCTCGAACGTCACGTCGTGGAACTGCGCCTCCGCGAGGTCGACGTCGCGGAACTGCGCCCCTCGCAGGCTCTGCGACTCGAACCGGGTCACACGCGTCACGCTCCCGACGCGATGCGCAGGCCCGCGGCGTACGCCGTGAGCGCGTCGGCAGCGGGACCGAGCACATCGAGGCTCGAGCGGCCGATGTCGGGTGAGGCGAGCATCGTCGAGGCGGCCGCGAGCAAGCGGTCGTACACCGCGACGCCTTCGGCGAGCCGTGCCCGCACCGCCTCGGCGGAGTCCGCGGCGGCCTCGGCCGCGGTCGAGCCGGGCAGCTCGCGGCGCACCGGGTCGAGCAGGGAGCGCCGCGCGCCCTGCGCCGCGAGGGCCGGGGCGGCCTCGTGGTCGGCGCTCGCCAGCTCGCGTCCGGCCTCGGGGTGCAGCGCGGTCACGGCCGGCACCATCGCGACGAGCTGGCGACGGACCGCGGCGAGGCCCCGCGCCTCGCCCCATCCGATGGCGTCACGGCGTACGTCGTTGCCACTCAGCGCGGCGCCGAAGGACGGCGGCTCAGGGGCCACGGAGTGGTCCGCGGCGTAGCGCGAACGGACCGCGACGATGGCGGCGACGGCGGCGGCACCGAGGAAGGCCCAGGTCGGTGCGAACGGCAGCGCCGAGTCGGCGCTCGCGGCGTCGACGACTCCGAGCACAGCGGAGGCACCCGACACGGCGGAGAAGGTCACGGCGCGCTGGCGCTGCGACCGCACGCGCTCGGTGTGGCGGCGGACCGAGCCGGCGTGCCGCTCCATCGCCTTGGCGTGCTCGCGCGTGGCCTTGGTGCCTGAGCCCTTCACGGCGGCGAAGGCCTCCGCCACGTCGAGCCCCTGCTCGACGAGGGCGGTCACGCGCTCGGTCAGCCGGGCGACGTCCTTGCCTGCGCTCACTCCACCACGGTAGACCGCGCCGCCCCCTAGTCTCGACCCTGTGCCGACAGAGAGCGCCCAGCTGCACGTCGACGACCCGGAGTTCGGCGACCTGGTCTTCGACGCGGTCGTCGCGGGTGCGGAGGACGGCGAGCCCGTCCTGCTCCTGCACGGCTGGCCGCAGACCGCGCTGTCGTGGTCGAGGGTGATCCCCCCGCTGGCGTCCTCCGGGCTGCGCATCGCCGCGGTCGACCAGCGCGGATACTCCGAGGGCGCACGCCCGTCCGAGGTGGCGGCGTACGCGACGGATCGGCTCGTCGGCGACGCGGCGGACCTGCTCGACGCGCTCGGGTGGGGCACGGCGCACGTCGTCGGTCACGACTGGGGCGCGATCGTCGGCTGGTCGTTGGCCGCGCGTCATCCGGGTCTGGTCCGCTCGCTCACCGCGATCTCGGCCCCGCACCCGCGGGCGTTCGCGAGCGCGATCCGCGGTGACGAGGTGCAGCGGGAGAAGTCGGCGTACCTGGCGTTCTTCCGCCGCGAGCCGGCGAAGGCGGCGAAGGTGCTGCTGCGCGAGGACGCGACTGCGCTGCGACTGGTCTACGCCGACGCCGTGCACGAGCACGACGTGGAGGCCTACGTCGACTTCTTCACCCACGACGACGCGATGGAGGCGAGCCTGCGCTGGTACGCCGCGATGGACGACGCCGCGCTCCTGGAGACGCCCGTCGTGGAGGTGCCGACGACGTTCGTCTGGGGCACCGACGACATCGCGATCGGCGCGACCGCGGCCAACGGCTGCGGCCAGTGGTGCAGCGGTGAGTACGACTTCCGCGTGCTCGAGGGACGGGGGCACTGGCTGCCCGACGAGGACCCGGACGCCGTCGTCGACGCGATCCTCGCTCGGGTGGGCTGAGCCGTGCCGATGATGATGGCGGTGACGTTCTCGCGCTCCGGTCGGCTCTATTACCTTGATGCTGGCGGCTTTTCGCCGCGCGTAGGTGACCAGGTGCTGTTCCCGACGAGCACGTCGCCCGAGATCGCCCAGGTGGTGTGGGGGCCGGAGTGGGTCGACGGTGAGGTCGGAGACCTGCCCGAGTGCGCCGGGCTCGCACGGGAGGACGACGTACGCCGTGATGCCGAGAACAAGCGCAAGCGCGCGGAGATCCGGGTCGCCGCCCAGCGCCTGATCCGCGAGCACAAGCTGCCGATGAAGGTGAGCGGGGTCGACTGGGCGGAGACGGGGCACGAGTCGGGGCGCGCGACCGCGACCCTGTTCTTCACGGCTCCGGTGCGGGTCGACTTCCGTCAGCTCGTCCGCGATCTCGCCACCACCATCGACGCGAAGGTGGTGCTGACCCAGCTCGGTGCCCGCGACGACGCGCGGGTGCAGAGCAGCATCGGCTCGTGCGGCCGCGAGACCTGCTGCTCGACCTTCCTCGTCGACTTCGAGCCGGTGACGGTCCGGATGGCGCGTGATCAGGACCTCCCCGCCAACCCGATGAAGATCAGCGGCGCCTGCGGTCGGTTGATGTGCTGCCTGAAGTACGAGCACCCGCTCTACGACGACTTCAAGTCCGCGACGCCGGCGGTGGGGGAGCGCGTCGAGACTCCCGAGGGCGACGGGCGGGTGGTGGCGCACGACGTGCCTCGGGACCAGGTCGTGGTGCGGCTCGACGCGGGCGGGCGTCGGTCGGTGTGCGAGCGGGCGTCGGTCTGCTCCGCCCGGGCGGCGTACGACTCGCGTGAGTGAGGCGCGAGCCGCGTCCGACGTGACCCGGCCGACACCGGCTCTCCGACGGAACTCGAACGCCCGTCCGGACGTCCCACTGGAGGACCTGGCAGGCTGAGCCCGTCGTCCTTCCTCGACCGTCACCACCACCGGAGTCCTGCGTGCGCCACGCCCTGCTGTCCCGCCCTGTGCTGGCGGGCGCGGTGGCGCGCGCCGGCGGCGCACTGCTGGTGGGCTGCTCCGGCACGGTCGGGACGGTGTCCCAGGAGTCCCCCACGCCGAGCGGGTCGAGCTCCTCCGGTGCCCCGTCGCCGTCGGCGACGATCGACGCCGACCTCGCGTCGTTCTACGCGCAGAAGCTGGTCTGGTCGGGTTGCG
>JANMMN010000390.1:0-15768 GCA_031373405.1 Actinomycetes bacterium | reverse complement strand
CACATGTAGCCGCCGTCGGCGTCCTTGCGGAACCAGTTCACCGAGTAGATCTTTGGCAGCTTGTCGACGTCGGTCGCCTTGCCGATCGAGAGCCAGTGGCCCCAGTAGTCGGCCATGTTGTAGCCGCAGAACGGCAGCATCGCGAACGGGTCGCGGCGAAGCTCGCCGACGGTGCCCTCGGCAGCGGCCGTCTTCTCCGAGGCGATGGTGGCGCCCATGAAGACGCCGTGCTCCCAGGAGAGCGCCTCGCTGACCAGCGGCACGTTGGTGGCGCGCCGGCCACCGAACAGGATCGCCGAGATCGGCACGCCGGCCGGGTCCTCCCAGTTGGGGGCGATCGACGGGCACTGCCCGGCGGGGGCGGTGAACCGCGCGTTGGGGTGCGCGGCCAGCACGTCGCCGCCGGGGGCCCAGTCGTTGCCCTTCCAGTCGATGAGATGCGCGGGCGCCTCGGACAGGCCCTCCCACCACACGTCACCGTCGTCGGTCAGGGCCACGTTGGTGTAGATGGCGTTGGCGTAGAGCGACTTGATCGCGTTGGCGTTGGTCTCCAGGTTGGTCCCTGGCGCGACCCCGAAGAACCCGGCCTCGGGGTTGATCGCGTAGAGCCGGCCGTCGGCGCCGAACCGCATCCAGCAGATGTCGTCGCCGACGGTCTCGACCTTCCATCCCGGCAGGCTCGGCTCGAGCATCGCGAGGTTGGTCTTCCCGCACATCGACGGGAACGCCGCGGACACGTACTTCACGTCGCCGTTGGGGTGGGTCAGCTTGAGGATGAGCATGTGCTCGGCGAGCCAGCCCTCGTCGCGCGCCATGACCGAGGCGATCCGCAGCGCGAAGCACTTCTTGCCGAGCAGGGCGTTGCCGCCGTAGCCCGAGCCGAACGACCAGATCTCGCGCGACTCGGGGAAGTGCACGATGTACTTGTCGTCGCTGCACGGCCACGCGACGTCCGTCGCACCGTCGACGAGCGGGTGCCCGACGGAGTGCAGCGCGGGGACGAAGTCGCCGTCCGCACCGATGAGGTCGAGTGCCGCCTGGCCCATCCGGGTCATGATCGCCATGTTGACCACGACGTACGCCGAGTCGCTGATCTCGACGCCGAGCTGGGAGATGCGCGAGCCGAGCGGACCCATCGAAAACGGGATGACGTACATCGTGCGGCCGCGCATCGACCCGGCGAACTTGGCCTTGAGCGTCTCGCGCATGGCAACCGGGTCGGCCCAGTTGTTCGTGGGGCCGGCATCCTCCTCGTGCAGTGCGCAGATGAAGGTGCGGTCCTCGACCCGCGCCACGTCGCTGGGGTTCGAGCGCGCCAGGAACGAGTTGGGACGGGTGTCCGGGTTGAGGCGGGTGAACGTGCCGCCGTCGACGAGGAGCTGGGTCAGACGGTCCCACTCCTCCTGCGAGCCGTCAGCCCACTCGACCCGGTCGGGCTGCGTGAGGGCTGCGGTCTCCTCGACCCACTCGAGCAGCTTCTTGTTGCGTGTGGGCGGGTTCTCAAGGCCGGGGATCGTCGACATGACTGCGTTGTCCCATCGAGAGGTGCGGTGTCCTTCTTCATGAAGGGTGCCTCAAGCATGCCCAGTCGCGCAGCGGGTCCCCAAGCCAGGGTGCCGTTCCCGGCGGGTTTGTGATCAAGGGCACAGGTGTACGACAGAGTCCGGCGCGGGCGCCGGACTCACCACGCGCGTCACGCCAGCGACGTCGCGAAGCCCAGCCGCACCAGGGTGTCCGCGGGTGCCCCGCGCAGGGTCACCTCCGCCGTGGCGGTGACCAATCCGCCGGCCAGCGACCCGGCCGAGGCGATCGGGACGACGCACAGCGCCGCGACCTGTCCGACCTTGACCAGGGAGGTGTCGGCGCTCTCGAGGGTGAGCGGACCCGCGGTGCGCGTGCACGTCGGCGTGACCTCGACGCTCGCACCCGCGATGGCGGCCCCCGCGGCGTCCAGCACGCTCACCAGGGTCGCGGTCAGGGTCCAGCCCGGTGCGGCGCCGCGCAGGTCGGTGACGCGGGTCTCCGACAACCGGGAGGTGCCGACGCCCGCATCATCGGTGGACAGGCTCACCGGCCCCGGTGCCACCGAGATCGTGAGCGGCCCCGGGAGGATCGTCACCGCGACGGTCTGGCTCGTGCTGCACGGGCCGCTGCACGAGGAGCCGACTGGTGCCCCGGCAGCCGGGGGGGCGGTGGCGCTGAGCCCCTCGACGCCGGCCGACGTGGCGGTCGGGACCGCACCGGTGGACCCGGGTGCGACACCCGCCACGAGCGGGCCGCTGCCGGGGAGCGCGGCGCTCGACGCGAGCAGGACGGTGGTGGTGAGCAGCGCGAGCGGCAGCATGCTGGAGGCATCGGCACGGGCAACCCCCGGTCCCAAGCACCACATCGGAACGCCGTTCCACATTCCTCCGGCGGCCCGCTAGGCTCCCGCTGACGGCGATCGCCGCTCGGTGGGCAGGGGCAGGGGACGGCAATGCGGGTCATGGTGCTGGGAGCGGGCAACGTCGGCCTCGAGGTCGCTGCGCGGGCGAGGGCCAAGGGCTGGGAAGTCGTCGCGACGACGACCTCCGAGAGCCGGGTCGCGGAGCTCGCGGCCGTGGCCGACGACGTCGCCGTCCTGGTCGGGAGTGACACCACCGCGGTGACGCTCGCCGCCGAGGGCTGCGACGCCATCCTCGTCGCCGCCTCGCCGCGCATCCTGCAGTCGGTGACGGTCGAGGACCGTGCCCGCTCCTACCGGGACGTGCTCGTCGCGAGCTGTGAGAGCGCGGCCGCGGCGTGCGACAGGGTCGTGTTCCTGTCCAGCATCTCGGTGTACGGCGACGGCACGCAGGCACCGGGCGACTCTCTCGACGAGGACACGCCGCGCACCACGAGCACCGAGCCGTCGAGCGTCTACTTCGCGATGGCTGAGGATGCGGCGATCGCGGCCGGCCGCGGCACGGTGCTCCGTCTCGCCGACGTGCACGGTCACCCCCGCGACATCGACTACACGGCGCGGGTCCGCATGGTGCACGAGCACATGGGCGGGACGACGGCGTTCTCGGGCGAGGGCAAGCTGCACCGGGTGCACGTCGACGACGTGGCGCGAGCCGTGATCCACGTCCTCGAGAACGACATCCTCGGCACGTTCAACGCCGTGCCCGACGTGGTTCCCGCTCTCACCAACAAGGAGGCCTTCGACCTCCTGGCCGACCGCGCCGGCCTGCCACGGATCGAGTTCCGGGACGAGCTCAAGACCCCCACGCAGCAGGTGAGCAGCGCCAAGCTGCGTGCGACCGGCTTCGTCTTCGAGCACCCGGACGACGAGCTGCAGTAGCCGGCCCGCGTCTGGGTCCGCCGGCTCGTCCTCAGCAGACGAGCGGGAAGGTTGTCGTCACCAGGTACGCGAGCGGGATCGCCTGGACCACGGCTGCGGCCCAGGGCAGCCTGGCTCGCCGGGTGACGGTCTGGCCGTAGACGAGCAGCACCGCGAGCAGCACCGCCATGAGTGGGACGAGCAGGGTCAGGAACGACGGCGCCCCGAGCACGGCGACCGAGAGCAGGAGCACGGCCACCGCGACGACGCGGGTGAGCAGGCCGAGCCACCAGCGAGTGCCGACGATGCGGTCGTCGGCCCAGAACCAGGTGATGAGAGCGAGCTCGACCAGCAGCAGGTAGCGCGGTCGGTCCCCGGCAAAGGTGAACGCGGTCCAGGTGTGCTGCGCGACGAGACCGAGAGCCACCACGGCGTACGACGTCATCGCGAGCGTCGCCCACAGGTCGCGCCACGGGAAGGGCACCGGTGCGGCCTGCAGGTCGACCGTCGGCGGAACCCGCGGGCCGCGTCGACGCAGCACGGCGACGAGGCCGAGCGACACTGCGCCGCAAGCAGCGAACCAGATCAGCACGTGCCCGCCCACCGCGAGCGGGACGAGCTCGGCGACACCGGATAGGGCCTTCGCCACGAGCGAGGCCCCCAACGCCGCGACGACCGTGATCGCGAGCACCTGCCACGAGGCCATCCGACCGACATGGGCGTCGGCGGCGGCGCGTGGGTCCGCGGGCGAGAGCGCGGCGCGGGTCTCGACGCGACCCGGGAACGCGAGCCGGGCGAGCGGGATGAAGCCGATCGCCGCGCCGACGCTCAGCAGCAGCAGCCACCCGATGCTTCCGCCACCGACCGTGCTCCCGGAGCTGGGGGCTCCGACGGTCGCGTCGAGCCAGTCCACGGTTCGTTGCGCGGTCTCGGTGGAGAACAGGATCGTGATGTGGTCGGTGCGCCCGACCGCGACGGCACCGCGGGCCGAGCCGTCCGCCGACGAGCCGTAGGAGCCGCCCAGCTCGCCGCTCGGGTAGGCGGCCCGAAGGCCGCCGACGGCAGCGTCGAGGAACCGCTGCTGCTCGTTGGCCCCGACGAGAAGGAGCAGGTCCCGCGGGACCGAGGGCTGACCGGACGGGAGCGCGCCGGAGCTGGGGAGGCTGAGCGCCACCGTCGACGTCACGACTCGTGCGCCGCCGGCGTCGGACACGGCGTAGCGCACCACGCTCGCGGCACCCATCGAGTGGCCCACGAGCGAGACCTTCGCGGGGTCGGCCCACGGTTGCGTGCGCGCCCACGCGACCACCGCGGCAAGGTCGCCGTCGAGGGTGTCCGCCGAACCGGTCGTGCCGGTCAGCGGCAGCCGGTCGCCGTTGGCTCCGTGACCGGTGAAGTCGAAGAGCACCGTCGCATAGCCCGCGCGAGCGATGGACGTTCCCAGGTCGTCCATGAGCTGGGCCGAGCCGGCGAAGCCGTGCGCCACGACCACCACCGGGGACCGCTCGCCCGGGTCCGCCACCAGCGTCGTGACGGGCAGCCCGTCGACGACCGTGGCGCTGCGGGTGAGCCCATCGTCGCCTCGGGCGATGCCCAGGGTCGCCGGCACGGTCAGGAGAAGTGCGAGGGCACCGAGCACCCAGGACGACCGGCGTTGGTTCACGGTCCGTGACGCTAGCGCGCCGCGACGCCCGCGGCACGGCGACATCCGACCTGCGCGGGCAGGCACCAGCAGACGACGAAGCGCCCACCCCCCGGGGGGGGGGACGGGCGCTTCGTCGCTACGAAGTCTGGGAAATCAGACGGCGTGGACGTTCTCGGCCTGCGGGCCCTTCTGGCCCGTACCGATCTCGAACTCCACACGCTGGTTCTCCTCGAGCGAACGGTAGCCGTTGCCCTGGATGGCCGAGAAGTGCACGAACACGTCCGTGTCACTGCCGTCGGGGGAGATGAAGCCGAAGCCCTTCTCCGCGTTGAACCACTTTACGGTGCCCTGCGCCATTACATGTCTCCTCATGGGGACGGTGCGGTCCGGGCACTTTACCCGGTCCGGGTTGCTTCCCGTCGTTGTCAGACCTGCCCAAGGGGACGTGTCTTGCGAGGACACCGGGCGGGTTGCCCCACCGCGATGGCCAGTACGAACGAAGTACTGCAACCGGGAGGATCATACCCAGATCCGTCGCGAACACACCATGCCCCACCCCGACTGGCGGACACGGCGTGGCCACACGCCCCCAGGCAGCCGCACCTCCGGGGTAGCGTCCGGCCATGACCGACTCCCCCTCGCCCCTCAACCGGGCGCACCAGATCGAGCTCCCGCCCGAGCATGTCGTCGGGGTCCCGGCCGACTTCGCCTCGGTGTGGCACACGCCCGAATCCTTCGTCATCGACTTCCTCGCCGCCCGCGGCCCGGCCCAGGTGGCCGAGCACGACGGTGAGCCGGTGGTGGTGCAGGACCTCGTCGTGAGCGCCCGGGTCCGGATGCCGCCGACACATGTGATCGAGCTCATGAAGGCGCTCGAGCGCCAGCTCTCCACCTGGGAGACCGAGACCGGACGGCGCGCCCCCGTGGAGCCCCCGCATCCCGACCTGTGAACGCATCCCCACCTGTGAACGCAGGTCGGCGCAGCTCCGCGCGGACCACCGACGTCGCTCCTGGCTGCTGACTCGCGGGTCAGCAGCGGCGTACGCTCTCGGCCATGGCTGACCCGGTCCTCCCCGCCCGCGCCCGCGTCGTCGTCATCGGCGGGGGCGTCATCGGCACCTCTGTGGCCTACCACCTCGCCGAGCTGGGCTGGACCGACGTCGTGCTGCTCGAGCGCGACCGGCTCACCTCGGGGACGACCTGGCACGCGGCCGGCCTCATGGTGACCTTCGGCTCCACGTCGGAGACCTCGACGGAGTTCCGCAAGTACACCCGCGACCTGTACTCGCGGCTCGAGGCCGAGACCGGCCAGTCGACCGGGTTCATGCCCGTCGGCTTCATCGAGCTCGCGACCGATGCCGGTCGGCTCGAGGAGTACCGCCGGGTCTCGGCCTTCAACCGCTACTGCGGCGTCGACGTGCACGAGATCTCCCCGCAGGAGGTCGCGGAGCTCTTCCCCATCGCCCGGGTCGACGACGTGCTCGCCGGCTTCTACGTCGCCGAGGACGGCCGCGCCAACCCCGTCGACGTCACGATGGCACTCGCGAAGGGCGCCCGGCTCCGGGGGGCCACGGTGATCGAGGGGGTGCCGGTCACCGGTGTCACGACGGCCGGTGGGGCAGTGACCGGCGTGACGACGCCGTACGGCGACATCGAGGCGGAGTACGTCGTCAACTGCGCCGGCATGTGGGCCCGCCAGCTGGGCGAGCAGGCGGGCGTCAACATCCCGCTGCAGGCGGCCGAGCACTACTACCTCATCACCGAGGAGTTCGACTCGATCTCGAAGTCGTTCCCCGTGCTCGAGGACCCGGCCAACTACACCTACCTCCGGGAGGAGGGCGGTGGCCTCATGGTCGGGCTCTTCGAGGCCGTGTGCGCCCCCTGGAACGTCGACCGGATCCCGGAGTCGTTCTCCTTCGGCGAGATCCCGCCCGACTGGGACCGCATGGGCCCCTACCTCGAGGCTGCGATGAGCAGGATCCCGATCTCGACGGAGGTCGGGATCCGCAAGTTCTTCTGCGGTCCGGAGAGCTTCACCCCCGACCTTCAGCCGGTCGTGGGCGAGGCGCCCGAGCTGCGCAACTACTTCGTCGCCGCGGGCTTGAACTCCGTCGGCATCCTCACCGGCGGCGGCCTCGGCCGCGCGCTCGCGCACTGGATCACGACCGGTCACGCCGACGTCGACATCACCGGCTTCAACATCGACCGCCTGCATACCTACCAGCGCAACCCGGAGTACCGCGCCACCCGCACGGTCGAGAGCCTCGGCCGGGTCTACGCGACGCACTACCCCGACAAGGCGATGACGACCGCTCGAGGCGCGAAGCTCTCACCGCTGCATCACCGCCTGGTCGAGCAGCGCGCCTGGTTCCGCGACGTGAGCGGCTGGGAGAACCCAGGGTGGTACGCGCCCGAGGGCGTCGAGCCCGACCAGGGCGAGCTCACCTGGGGACGTCCGAGCTGGTGGCCCTGCTGGGAGGCCGAGCACCACGCGGCGCGCAACGACGTGATCGTCATGGACATGTCGTTCATGTCGAAGTTCCTCGTGCAGGGCACGGCTGCGGGCGCACGCCTGAACTGGATCTCGGCCAACGACGTCGACGGCGAGACCGGGCAGATCACCTACACCCAGTGGCTCGACGAGCGTGGCCGCCTCGAGGCGGATCTGACCGTCACCAAGCTCGCCGACGACAGGTTCTGGGTCGTGGCCTCCGACACTGCGCACCGTCACGTCGAGACGCACATGAGACGGCACTTCGAGGGCCATCACGCGTTCGTGACCGACGTGACCGGCGGCTACGCCCAGCTCAACGTGCAGGGTCCGCGTTCGCGCGAGCTCCTCGCCGCCGTCACCTCGGCCGACGTCTCCGACGCCGCTTTCCCGTTCCGCGCCGCTCGGGAGATCGACCTCGGGTTCGCGCGGGTGCTCTGCATCCGGATCACGTACCTCGGCGAGCTCGGCTACGAGCTCTACGTCCCGGCGGAGCAGGCCGTGCACGTCTACGACCGCGTGGTGGCGGCCGGCGCTGCGTTCGGGCTCCGGCACGCGGGCACGAAGTCGCTGGCGAGCCTGCGGATGGAGAAGGGCTACCGCGACTACGGCCACGACATCGACAACACCGACACCGTGCTCGAGGTCGGCCTCGGCTTCGCCGTGGCCTTGGACAAGCCGGGTGGCTTCCTCGGCCGCGACGCCGTCGCCGCGCAGAAGGCCGCCGGACCGCTGCGCAAGCGACTGCTGCAGATCCTCGTGTCCGACCCGGAGCCGCAGCTGTTCCACGCCGAGGTGATCCGCAGGGACGGCGTACCCGTCGGCTACGTCCGCGCGGCGTCCTACGGGTTCACGCTCGGCGGTGCCGTCGGGCTCGCGATGATCGAGGCCGACGAGCCCATTGACGCCGCGTGGATCGCGGCCGGGGAGTGGACGGTCGAGATCGCCGACCGGCAGTGGCCCTGCTCGGCGTCGCTGCGTCCGCTGTTCGACCCGACGAACGAGAAGATCAAGCGCTGACGCGTCGCGCCGACCGTTCGCCGGTTGCGGGCGGCTGCGCCCGAGCCCGAGCGGGCGGCTGCTCTGCATGCTCGGTGTGCGGTGCGGTGACGGGTGGTGCGCCCTCCGCGTGGGTCGCGGTCAGGGCTGACGTCGTCGGTCGGGGTGCGTGAACTCCCAGTAGCCCGTGGTGCCGGGGTCGACGCCGCCCTTGGCTGTGATGCCCCAGCCGCCTTCGTGCACGAGGTGGTGATGCTGGGTGCAGAGCAGCGCCATGTTGTCGAGCGCCGTCTGGCCGTGGTGGCGCCAGTACGTGACGTGGTGGGCCTCGCACCTGCTGGTGTCGACCGTGCAGTCGGGGAACGCGCAGTGTCGGTCTCGGATCTCCAGCGCGATCCGCAGACCTCGGGGTGCTGTGCGCCTGGTGCGTCCGACGTAGAGCACCGAGGTGGCCTGGTGGCGCAGCCAGTCATTCAGGTCGGGTGCGCTGATGCCTCTCGGTGTGCCAGGCGTGACGCTCGCGCTGCCTCCGCCCGCTGCGCCGCCCAGTCCGGCGGGCGCTCGGCCCTCGGCGCTCGCTCGAGCGGCGGCTTGCCCGGTGACGACGGCAGTGATGTCGGCATCGCAGAGGATGCGTCGCACGGACTCGGCCGGGAGCAGGCTCGGGGCGCCCTGGCCGGGGAGGTGGAGCTCCCCGGGGAGGTCGCGCGCGATATCGGTCACGTTCGCGACGAGGCGGATGTGAGGTCTGGCCTCGTGGCGGGAGCCGAGGTCGCCGCTCTCGAGCTGACGGCGTGCCATCTCGGCCAGGGCCAGGGCCATGAGGTGGGGGCGTCGCCGGCGCCGGGTGCGAGTGTCGTCGTCGCCGGAACCCGTGGGCTGGTCCTCGGGCGGCAGAGAACCGGAGCGGTACCAGCCGTCGATGATCAGGTCCAGCGTCGTCATGACCGTTGCTGCGGCTTGTTTCGTGAGGTACCCGCTGATGGTGAACATGGCGCCGACCTCGTGCACGGCGAGGGACTGGTCGTCGTAGGCGGCCAGCATCGCGGCCATCCCGGCGTCGGGGTCGACCACGGCTCTGATCGTGCCCAGGGTGCGCCGGACGTCGGTGACGGTGCCTGCTCTCGCGACACCGATCAGGATGCCCTCGGCCACGGCGATCGCGTCACGTCGCTGCCGGCGCGGGAAACCCTTGTAGAGCGCGGTCAGGCCGACGGTGATCTCGCGGAACGCGGCACCGGAGATGTCGTGGGAGTTCCATGCCTCCCACGACGACGCGAACTCGTGCCGGACACCGCGGGAAGCGGCGACCGCGGCACGGGCGTCGGAGTCGGAGAGTCGGATCACCTTCTTCAACCAGGTGGCGGTGGACACGAACCCGATCGCCAGCAGCTCGCCGGAGGTATTCAGCTCACCGGTGGCATGCACCGCCGCAGCACGGGCCCGATCAGACGCCGCCCACAGCGCCGTGGTCAGGTCGACCAGGGACGGGCCACGCACCGCAGTGATCGTTCCTGCACCGGCCTCGAACGCGATCCGGTCGAGCACGTCACGCAGCTCTCCGGCCAGGCTCGCCATCACCGCGGCCGGAGCCGCCGTCGGTGGCAGAACGGGTGAACACATGTCTGAATTCTACGCCGCACCTCCGACAGCGGCACCTGTCGAAACATCACTGGTGACAACTACTTTCAACGACTCGTGTCGACGGTGCCGACATCTGCGCCGAGGAGTGCCACGACAGCACGAACTCGTCGGGCCAGTGCGAGGGCAGCACCTGCTCGCACTGCGCGGCGCAGGTGCGCCTTCGCGAACGCCCGGGGCGCACCCGCGTCAGGGCAGCGTGATCCCGGCGTCGGCCAGCGCCTGCTCGACACCGCCGGCGCGCAGGAACTCCTCCGCGGCGGCGAGCTCCGGGGCGAGGAAGCGGTCGGTGCCGGGCCCGGGGACCGTCGCCCGGAGCGCGTGGATGACGGCACCGGTCGCGGACGCGGGCTGCAGCGGGGCGCGCAGGTCGATGCCGCGGGCGGCGGCGACGAGCTCGACCGCGAGAATGCGCCGCAGGTTGTCGACCGACAGTCGCAGCTTGCGGGCGGAGGACCACCCCATCGACACGTGGTCCTCCTGCATCGCCGAGCTCGGGATCGAGTCGACCGAGGCGGGAGAGGCGAGCCTCTTGTTCTCCGAGACCAGCGCGGCCTGGGTGTACTGCGCGATCATCAGCCCGCTGTCGACGCCGGGGTCGTCGGCGAGGAACGGCGGCAGCCCGTGCGAGCGCGCCTTGTCCAGCAGCCGGTCGGTACGCCGCTCGGCGATCGAGCCGAGGTCGGCGGCCACGATCGCGAGGAAGTCCAGGACATAGGCCACGGGTGCGCCGTGGAAGTTGCCGTTGCTCTCCACCCGGCCGTCGGGTAGCACGACCGGGTTGTCGACGGTGGCCGCGAGCTCGCGCGAGGCGACGAGTCGTGCGTGGGTGATCGTGTCGCGCACTCCCCCGGTGACCTGCGGCGAGCAGCGCAGCGAGTAGGCGTCCTGCACCCGGGTGTCGTCGACGAGGTGCGAGGCCACGATCGGGGAGCCGGCCAGGGTGGCGAGCATCCGCGCGGCCGAGCGGGTCTGGCCGGGGTGCGGGCGCAGCGGCTCGTGCAGCTCGGGCTGGAACACCCGATCGGTGCCGAGCAGCGCCTCCACGCTCATCGCCGCGGTCACGTCGGCGACGTCGCACAGCTCCTCGAGGTCGGCGATCGCCATGCAGAGCATGCCGAGCATCCCGTCGGTGCCGTTGATGAGTGCGAGACCTTCCTTGGCCTCGAGCACGACCGGCTCGATCCCGGCCGCCGCCAGCAGCGACGCGGAGTCGGCCTCGACCCCGTCCGGGCCGTACGCCGTGCCCTCCCCCATGAGCACGAGGGCGCAGTGCGCGAGCGGGGCGAGGTCGCCGCTGCACCCGAGCGAGCCGTACTCGCGCACGACCGGGGTGATCCCGGCATCGAGGATCGCCGCCATCGTCGTGACGATCACCGGCCGTACGCCGGTGCGGCCGGAGGCCAGGGTCTTGAGGCGCAGGAACATCAACGCCCGTACGACCTCGCGCTCGACGGGGGCGCCGAGCCCCGCCGCGTGCGAGCGGATGAGCGAGCGCTGCAGCTGGGCGCGCAGCTCGGGCGAGATGTGCCGGGTGGCGAGCGCGCCGAAGCCCGTGGAGATGCCGTACTTGGGCTCGGCGGCCGCCGCGAGCTCCTCGATGCGCTCACGGGTGCGGGCGACACCCGCGAGGGCCGACCCGGTGACCTCGATGCGCGCGTTGCGACGGGCGACGGCCAGGACGTCCTCGAGCGTCACACCGTGGTCGTCGAGCAGGACGACGGGCTGGTCGGCACGGACGGACGCGGTCATGGTGTCTCCTCGGTCAGGTCATCGTGGCCTTGCGGTCGTGCGAGTCCGTGCGGTGGTGCCCTCAGTCATGCGACCCGTGGTGGCCGCCGAAAGTCTCCAGCACGAGCGGCACCCCCGGCCGGTAGGCCAGGTGCACGTGGCTGGACGCGTCGAGCAGCATGAAGTCCGCGCGCGCGCCCGGTGCGAGATGCCCGACGTCGTCGCGCCGCAACGCCTTCGCGCCGCCGGCCGTCGCCGCCCAGACGGCCTCGGCCGGCGTCATGCCCATCTCGCGCACGGCCACGGCGATGCAGAACGCGATGCTGGTCGTGTAGGACGACCCCGGGTTGCAGTCCGAGGCGATCGCCACGGTGACGCCCGCGTCGATCAGCCGGCGAGCATCCGGGTACGGCGACCGGGTCGAGAACTCCGCACCGGGGAGCAACGTGGCGACGGTGTCGCTCCCCGCCAGCGCCTCGACGTCGTCGTCGGAGAGGTGCGTGCAGTGGTCGGCGCTCGCGGCCCCGAGCTCGACCGCGAGCCGGACGCCGGGTCCCGCCTCGAGCTGGTTGGCGTGCAGACGGGGCAGCAACCCGTGGGCCATCCCCGCCAGGAGGATCTCGCGCGCCTGGTCGCCGTCGAAGGCCCCGCGGTCGCAGAACACGTCGATCCAGCGGGCGTGCGGCGCGCAGGCGTCGAGCATCTCGCCGATGACGAGATGCACGTAGTCGTCCGAACGGCCGGCGTACTCGGGCGGCACGACGTGCGCACCCAGGAAGGTCACCTCGCTGGTGTGGGCACCCGCTGCGACGAGTGACCGCAGCTCGTCCTTGACCGTGAGCCCGTAGCCGGACTTGCACTCGATCGTGGTGGTGCCACCCCGTCGGGCTTCCGCGACGAGGTAGGCGACGGCGCCGTCGAGGTGCGCGTCGGATGCCGCTCGTGTCGTCCGCACCGTGGAGGCGATCCCCCCCGCGGTGTACGGCGTTCCTGCCATCCGCGCGGCGAACTCCTCGGCCCGGTCACCGGCGAACACGAGGTGCCCGTGGCTGTCGACGAATCCGGGCAGCACGGCGCGCCCCGTCGCGTTGAGCACCGAGCCCACGCCGGAGTCCGGCAGCCGGTCGCGCGGTCCGGCCCAGGCCACCTCGCCGTCGAGCACGAGCATCGCGGCGTTGCGGACGATCCCCAGCTGCCCCTCGCCGAGCTCGGGGTCGTTGGTGACCAGCTCGGCGATGTTGTCGACGACGTAGTCGGTGGCCACGTCAGCCCTGCTCGCGCATCGGGATCCGCACGCCACGCTCGTCGGCGACGTCGATCGCGATGTCGTAGCCGGCGTCGACGTGGCGGATCACACCCATGCCCGGGTCGTTCGTGAGCACGCGCAGCAGCTTCTCCCCGGCGAGCTTCGTGCCGTCGGCGACGGCGACCTGACCGGCGTGGATGGATCTGCCCATCCCGACGCCGCCGCCGTGGTGGATGGAGACCCACGAGGCGCCGGATGCGACGTTGACCATGGCGTTGAGCAGAGGCCAGTCGGCGATCGCGTCGGAACCGTCGGCCATCGCCTCGGTCTCCCGGTAGGGGGAGGCGACCGAACCGCAGTCGAGGTGGTCCCGGCCGATGACGATCGGCGCGGAGAGCTCACCGCTGGCGACCATCTCGTTGAAGCGGATCCCGGCGAGGTGCCGCTCGCCGTAGCCGAGCCAGCAGATGCGGGCGGGCAGCCCCTGATAGCGCACCCGCTGCTGCGCCATCGGGATCCACCGTTGCAGGTTGGCGTTGTCGGGGAACATCTCGAGGATCGCTCGGTCGGTCCTGGCGATGTCCTCGGGATCGCCGGACAGTGCGGCCCAGCGGAACGGTCCCTTGCCCTCGCAGAACAGCGGCCGGATGTAGGCGGGCACGAAACCCGGGAAGTCGAAGGCCCGGGAGTAGCCGGCGAGCTGCGCCTCGCCGCGGATGGAGTTGCCGTAGTCGAAGACCTCGGCACCCTTGTCCATGAAGCCGACCATCGCCTCGACGTGCGCGGCCATCGCCTCGCGCGCCCGGACGGTGAACTCGGCCGGGTCCTTCGCGGCGTAGGCGGCCATGTCCTCGAAGTCGACGCCCACGGGCAGGTAGGACAGCGGGTCGTGTGCTGAGGTCTGGTCGGTGACGATGTCGATCGGAGCGTCCATCGCGAGAAGCTGCGGCACGATCACGGCGGCGTTGCCGAGCAGCCCGATCGAGAGGCCGGTGCGGGCGTCGCGCGCGGCGACCGCGAGCTCGAGCGCGTGCTCGATGCTGTCGGCGGCCACATCGAGGTAGCGGTGCTCGATGCGTCGCGAGATCGCGCGCGGGTCGCAGTCGATGCAGATCGCGACCCCGTCGTTCATCGTGACCGCGAGCGGCTGGGCGCCACCCATGCCACCGAGCCCCGCGGTCAGCGTGATCGTGCCGGCGAGGGTCCCGCCGAAGTGCTTCTCACCGACCGCGGAAAAGGTCTCGTACGTGCCCTGCAGGATGCCCTGGGTGCCGATGTAGATCCACGACCCGGCCGTCATCTGGCCGTACATCGTGAGACCCAGGTGCTCAAGCCGGCGGAACTCCTCCCAGTTGGCCCAGTCGCCGACCAGGTTGGAGTTGGCGATGAGCACTCGAGGAGCCCACTCGTGGGTCGAGAACACGCCGACCGGTCGACCGCTCTGCACCAGCATGGTCTCGTCGCCGCGCAGTGAGCGCAGGGTGCGTTGCAGCGCGTCGAAAGAAGCCCAGTCGCGAGCCGCCTTGCCCGTTCCGCCGTAGACGACGAGCTTCTCCGGGTGTTCGGCCACCTCAGGATCGAGGTTGTTCTGGAGCATCCGCAATGCGGCCTCCTGCGGCCAGCCCAGCGTGCTGAGCTCCGTGCCGCGGGCCGCCCGCACGGGGCGGGGTCCGGAGACGGTCGGTGACGACATGGGGTGCTCCCGGGGACGAGGGTTCGGGCGGGCATCGCCATTCCAGCGTGTCGAGGGCTCGCCGCGCGCGGTCTGCGCTGATTGACTGTCTGGTATCCCAGACGACTCACCCGGCCAGTCCCGAGTAACACCTCGAATCGACCGGTTGGGCGGCGGAACCGGTCGATTCGAGGTGTTACTCGCGCGGGAGGCGGGATGGGGTCGGTGCCGGCGGCGCGAGCCACCCTGGCGATCCTGAGTCACCTTGCGACCCGGCCCGGTCCGGTCGGAGCCGCGTCCATCGCGCGCGAGCTCGGGCTCCCCCGCTCGACGGCCTACCACCTGCTCGCGGAGCTCGCGGCGGCCGGCTTCGTCGTGCACCTGCCGGAGGAGCGCGCCTACGGCCTCGGCGTCGCCGCGTTCGAGGTGGGCTCGGCCTACCTGCGGCACGACCCGCTCGAACGGCTCGCGCGACCGGTGCTCGCGCGCCTGGTCGAGCAGACCGGCGAGACCGCACAGCTCGGCATCCTGCAGGGCAACGAGACCGTCTACCTGCTCAAGGAGCAGCCGCGCGCACCGCTGACCCTCGTCACGGACGTCGGCGTACGCCTGCCGGCCCATCTCACGGCGAGCGGGCGCGCGATGCTGGCGCACCTGCCGGCGGCTCACGTGCGCGCGCTGTACCCCTCAACAGGATCGTTCACCCGGCGCACGGCCCGCGGACCCGCGTCGTTGCGCGAGCTGCGTGAGCTCGTGCGCGTCGAACGCGCGCAGGGGTACGCCGAGGAGGACGGGCTGGTCACCGCCGGCTACGCCTCGGTCGCGGCGTGCGTGTTCGACCACGGCAGCCGGCCGGTCGCGGCCGTCGGGCTCACGTTCTCCGACGATGTCCAGGCACGCCGTCGGGAGCGGTTGGGAGCCGCCACGGTGTCGGCCGCCGACCTGGTGACGTCCCGCATCTCGGGCCGCCGACCCGGGTGATCGCCGAGGTGGCTCGGGGAGTCAGTTCTTCTTCGCCGAGGTCGACAGGTCCGACGGCGCC
>JANMMN010000376.1:0-2370 GCA_031373405.1 Actinomycetes bacterium | reverse complement strand
AACTCCAAGCGTCGCGCTTGATTGGGAGTGAGCACTGCAGCGGCGGGCGATGGGACCGCGAGAATCTCCACCGCAGGCTCACCGTGAACGGTGACGCCACCGGACCGAACACCGCCCAGGTCGCGCTGACCAACCCCCACGGAGACGTCGTGGCGACCATCCCCGACACGGCGAACGCCTCACCAGCATCGATGTCCGGGATCAGCGACTACGACGAGTACGGCCAACTCCTCAACGGACCAGGACCCCTCACCGGGTACGGATGGACCGGCGGACAGCAACGCACCACCACCACGACCACCGGCCTCATCCAGATGGGCGTCCGCCTCTACAACCCGACAGCGGGAGCGTGCCTGTCCATCGACCCCCTGTACCAGGGCAATGTCACCGCCTACATGTTTCCCCCTGATCCATTCATGACCTTCGATCTCGATGGCCGTTACAGCTACTGCCAGCTGGCAATGTTCTTGTGTCGTGGCGGCGATGCGGAACGTGTCAAGCCGCTTGAGACAGTCGGTGTCTAGTTGCTCTGGATGAGAGCCTCCCTGCTCGGCTGGTTGATCCAGGCGGCTTCGGGGAGTTGCGGCGGTTCGGGTCGGCGGTGCCGGAACCGGATGGGATTCGCGTCGTACGCGGCGTGCAGGGTCGCTTGGCGTTGCTGGGATACCTCGGCGGCGGTGCCGTAGTGCACCGAGGCAGGGGTGTGCAGCGCGATGCCGCTGTGCCGGTGCTCGTGGTTGTAGTAGGCGAAGAACTGCTCGCAGAACGCGCGGGCGTCGGCGAGGGACCCGAAGTTGGCGGGGAACGCCGGGGCGTACTTCAAGGTCTTGAACGCGGCCTCGCTGTAGGGGTTGTCGTTGCTCACGTGCGGGCGGCTGTGGCTGCGCGCGACACCGAGGTCGACGAGCAGCTGCGCGACGGGCTTGCTGGTCATGGAGGTGCCGCGGTCAGCGTGCAGGCTGACGGGGGCGCCGTGTAGCTGTGCTGCCTGCTCGATGAGGTCCTTGGCGAGCTCGGCGTCCTCACGGGCCGCGACAGTCCAGCCGACGACGTAGCGGCTGTAGATGTCCAGGATCACGTAGAGGTCGTAGTAGATGCCGCGGTCGGGGCCGCGGAGCTTGGTGATGTCCCAGCTCCAGACCTCCCCAGGCTTGGTGGCCAGCAGCTCGGGTCGGGCCCGGGTCGGGTGGCTGGCCTGGTCGCGGCGGTCCCCGGCCTGGCCGATCAGCCGCAGCAGCCGGTGCATCGTGCTCATCGAGGCTAGGTAGGTCCCTTCGTCGAGCAGGGTGGCCCAGGTCTGTGCGACGGACTTGTCACAGAACCGCGGGCTGGTCAGCGCCGTGATGATCGCGTCCTGCTCGGCAACGGTCAGAGCGTTCGGCGGCGAGGCCCGCGGCGCGCGCTGGGCGGGCACCAGCGGCACCGACTGCCGGTCGCGGTAGTGACTGCCGCGGGGCTTGCCCAGCAGGGCGCACGCCACCGACGTCGAGGTCACCGCCGCGAGCAGCAGCACAGCCGGAGAGATCACGGCTTCGACCGCGGCTCGGTGTCCGCGCTCTCGGAGAGCATCTCCAAGAGCGCGTGTGCTTTTCCCACGATCTCCAGCGCGGCCTTGGCCTTGGCCAGCTCCCGTTCGGCCCGTTCGGCGCGAGCACGGAGCTTCACGTTCTCCAACTCCTCCGCGGACTTCCGTGCCGGCCGGGCCGACGGGCTCAGGCCGGCCAGAGCGCCGCTGTCGCGGGCCCGCCGCCACTCGGTCAGGTGCGAGGAGTACAGCCCCTCGCGTCGCAGCAGCACCCCCCGCGCTGCGGGGGTCGCGGTCTCGTACTCGGCGAGGATCTCGAGCTTGTACTGGGCGGTGAACGACCGGCGCCTGGGCTGGTCCGAACGAGGGCTCATCGCCCCATTCTCGAGGGAGCCGGTGAGCAGATCTGCAGCGGTGAGAGTCAACGTGATCAAGCCTGTTCTCGCCCTGTGCGGGAGGGAGAAGGTGCTACCCGAGGTGTCTCACGTCAGCCTGACGCACAGGGGGGCGCGCCTCTTCGTTCCACGCTAAGGATAGTGAACGCCGCGCGAGGATGCGCCGTCCACGCGGCGTACTGCTTCCAAACTGAGAACGCCCGCGCCGGAAGGAGGGGGACGACGACGCTCCGCCGGTGCAGTGGAGGCTCGCTGCGCATGCGGTGGCGGTAGTCACCGCCTGTTGTGACGGCAGCAGTGGTGTTCGTGCTCGCCTGATGGGGATGAGTCCGATGGGATCGTCGTCCGCAGTTCTCAGCGCCCGAGCCAGTACAGCGCCGTATCGACCTCGCGCGGGGTCATGGGGTGGTCAGCCGCTTCGGCTTCCTGGCAAATCGACGCCAGTGCACT
>JANMMN010000328.1:0-24900 GCA_031373405.1 Actinomycetes bacterium | reverse complement strand
GGTTCGTCGACCTGCTGCTCCCGTTCGGGATCGTGGTGCTTGCCCTCGCGTGGTGGGGGGCAGCACACGGGCGCCGGAACCTCGACGTCTCCGAGCCGACGGCGTACCTGCTGGCCTGCTCGGCCGGACTCTTTCTCGCTGCGCTCGCAGGTCGCGTGCACGACGGTGGCTACGTCAACGTCGCGATTCCCGCGCACGCCGCCATGTCGCTCCTCCTGGGCTTGGCGGTCGCTTCGGTGCTGCGCAGCCCCGCGACGACCCGGCGGCTCGTCCTCACCTGTGGGGTGGTGCTCGCCACCCAGCTCCTGGTGATGGCGGCCTGGCACCCGCAGGTCACCCCTGCGCCCGCGGACCGCGCGGCCGGCGACGCGTTCGTGGCCGACGTCGCACGCCTGCCCGCGCCTGTGCTCATCCCCTCGCACCCGTACTATCTCCGACTGGCCGGACTGCCGACGCACGCGTCCGCGATCGCAATCGGTGACCTGCTCGACACCCGCCCGGGGCCGACGCGCGACGCCCTGGTGGCGCAGCTCCCGTGGTCGCTGGCCGGGGTCGGCTCCGTGCTGCTCGACGCCCCTGGTGACGCGGCGCTGTTCGGCCCGGAGCTCGGCCGTGACTTCACGTTGGTGAGCACCTCGTTCGTCCCCGCGGGCGTGTTTCGACCGGTCACCGACGTCGCGACCGCCCCGCACCTCCTCTACGTCCGCACCACGGAGCTGTCGCGATGATCGACGTGGTGCTCCCCGTGCTCGACGAGGCAGGCGCACTGGCGTGGGTGCTGCCGCGCTTCCCCGACGGCTACCGGGCCATCGTCGTGGACAACGGTTCGACCGACGGGTCCGCCGACGTCGCACGCGATCTCGGTGCCGAGGTGGTGGTCGAGCCGAGGCGCGGCTTCGGTTCGGCATGCTGGGCCGGGCTGACGAGTGCCACCTCCGACGTCGTGGCGTTCATGGATGCCGATGCGAGTCTCGACCCGCGCGAACTTCCGCTGGTGTGTGCTGCGGTGACCCGCGGCGAGGCCGACCTCGTCCTGGGATCGCGGGTGGCCCAGGCGGGGGCGTGGCCCCGGCACGCACAGCTCGCCAACCGCTACCTCGCGCGAGCGGTCCGGACACGCACAGGTGTCACGGTCAGCGACCTCGGCCCGATGCGGGCGGCCCGACGGGGAGCGCTGCTCGAGCTCGACCTGCTCGACCGCGGGTTCGCCTGGCCGCTCGAGATGGTGCTCAAGGCCGGGGCTGCGGGCTGGCGGGTGCAGGAGTGCTCGGTGTCCTACCGGCCACGGATCGGCCGCTCGAAGGTCACCGGGACGGTTCGCGGCACCCTCCGCGCCTCGCGTGACATGTCGCGCCTCCTGCGTCAGACCGGGGCAGCCCGATGAGGATCCTCGTGCTGGCCAAGGAGCCCGTGCCAGGCCGGGTCAAGACCCGCCTCCAACCACCCCTGACGGCCGTGCAGGCGGCCGAGGTCGCGGCGGCCGCCCTGCACGACACCCTCGCCGCCGCCGACTCCACCGGCGCGACCGACCGCGTGCTCGCCCTGGACGGAGCGGTCGGACCGTGGCTCACTCCCGGCTGGCGGGTCATCGAGCAGCGCGGGGAGACCTTCGCTGACCGGCTCTCGGCGGCATGGGGTGACGACCGACGCCCGACGCTCCAGATCGGGATGGACACCCCTCAGGTCACCGCGGTCGGGCTGGACGAGGCGATGGCGCGCCTCGAGGACCACGACTGCGTGCTGGGGCCGGCCTCCGACGGCGGCTGGTGGGCGCTGGGCCTGCGCACACCCTCGCCGAGCGCGTTCGACGGCGTCCCGATGAGCTCGCCGGACACGTGCGCGCACCAGCTTCGCCGTCTCCGCGAGCTGGGGCTCTCACCCGCACTGCTCGACACCGTGACCGACGTCGACACCTGGGCTGACGCTCTGCAGGTGGCGACCGCCGCACCCGGCACCCGGTTCGCGGCGATCGTCGCGAACCTGCGCGACACCCTGCCCGCCGCGCACGCCGCGCGGGGGCACCGATGAGAGTCGTCGTCACCGGGGGAGCCGGCTTCATCGGGTCGCACGTGGTCGACCTGCTGGTCGAGCACGGCCACGAGGTGGTCTCGGTGGACGCCGTGACCAGCGCGGCGCACCACGAGGTGCCGGACTACCTCAACGAGGGCGCCGAGCACCACCGGGTCGATCTCGCGGACTACACCGCGCTGGTGCGTGTGGTGCGGGGAGCCGACGCTGTGTGCCACCAGGCTGCGCGGGTCGGCCTCGGCGTCGACTTCGACGACGTCACTGCCTACGTCAGGGACAACGCACTCGGCACTGCCACCCTGCTCAAGGCCATGCACGCCACGGACTTCCGCGGTCGGCTCGTCCAGGCATCCAGCATGGTCGTGTACGGCGAGGGCGCCTACAGCTGCGACGTGCACGGCGCCGTCGCTCCCGGGCCACGACGCGTCACCGATCTCGAGGCCGGGCAGTTCGAACCCCCGTGCCCGGCGTGCGGTCGAGCGCTCGAACCAGCCTTGGTCGACGAGGGTGCCAGGCTCGACCCGCGCAACGTCTACGCCGCGACCAAGCTCCATCAGGAGCACCTCGCCGGCGCGTTCGCGCTGGCGACAGGTGTTGACGTGGTTTCCCTGCGCTACCACAACGTCTACGGGCCGCGGATGCCTCGTGACACCCCTTACGCCGGGGTGGCGAGCATCGTGCGCAGCGCGTGCGAGTCGGGGGACGCGCCACGGGTGTTCGAGGACGGTGGCCAGCGTCGTGACTTCGTCCACGTGACCGACGTCGCCGCGGCCAACGTGCTGGCGCTCACGGCACCCGGTCGGATCGCCGGCGCGTACAACATCGCGTCCGGCCAGGTGTGCACGATCGCCGAGATGGCCGGAGCGGTCGCCGCCGCGTTCGGGGGCGACGCGGCGACCCCGGTGGTCACCGGGGAATACCGCATCGGCGACGTCCGGCACGTGACCGCCTCCCCGGCGCTCGCCCGTGAGACGTTCGGATTCCGCGCCGTCGTGCCATTCCGGACCGGGCTTGCCGACTTTGCGACGGCGCCGATGCGGGCCTCACTGCGACCACGGACGTGAGCTGGAGCCCGGGGGGCAGGCGTTAGGCCCAGACGGTGGCTTCGCGTCGGGCGAACTCATGGAAGGCGGTCGGGTGGTTGCCGGTCACGGTGCGGACGTCATCGGTGAGGCCGCCGGCTCGTCCGAGTCGCGCGATCGTGTAGATCGCACTGGTGACCCCGACCATGCCCCACGGCAGTCCCAGGACGCTGCGGGCGTGGCGGGCGTAGCGCAGCAGCCCGGGACGCGAGTAGCGGATCGGACGGTCGAGCACCTCGGTGAGGGTGGTCGCGATCTGCGCGTAGGTCAGTGCTTGCGGGCCCGTCGGGGTCCACGCTGTGCACCGGTGATCCTCGGGATGGATCAGCGCTTCGGCGGCGACGGCGGCGACGTCGTGGACGTCGACGAACGCGGTGGCCCCGTCACCGGCCGGGACCATGATGGCGTCGCGGTCGCGGACGTCGGTGAGGTGGGTGGTGCTGAGGTTCTGCATGAAGAACGCGGCGCGCACGAACGTCCACGACAGTCCCGACCTGCGCAGCCACACCTCCAGGGCATGGTGGGGCACGACCGTGCTGTGCTCGGCTCCCTGCAGAGAGAGCAGCACGACGTGGCCGATCCCGGCGGCCTTCGCAGCCTCGAGCGAGGGCAGCATCTGCGTCCTCGGCCTGCCGAGGTGCGGCGGGCGCATCAGGAACATGCGCTGCACCCCGGAGTACGCCGCCGGCCAGGTCGAGGGATCGGTGAAGTCGAGAGCCACGGCCTCGACGCGGTCGCCGAATCGCGAGCGGACGGCGTCCACGCTGGCGGCGGCCGCCCGCACGGGAACCCCGGCGGCGAGCAGCAGCTCCACGACCCGGGAGCCGACGTTGCCGGTGGCTCCGGTGACCAGCACTGGGGGCACGGCCTGAGTAGGTTCCATATGTGTATGATACACCTATGAGCAGCGAGTCAGTCCTCGAGCAGCTCGACTCGGCTCTGCTGGCCCTGCGGCGCTTCGCCAGCCCGGAGCTGGCACGTCCGCGGATCTCGCACGAGGGCACCGACATCGAGCTCTCGACCGTGCTCGTGGTCGACGCGATCGACCGCAGCACGCAGGTCGAGGTGTCGGTGCGCGAGGTGGCCGAGTCGCTGCAGGTCGCGCCGTCCACGGCCTCGCGTCTGGTCGAACGCGCCGTGGGCGCCGGGATGGTCGCCAGTGAGACCTCCGAGCGCGACCCACGGCGGCGGGTGCTCCACCTGACCCGCGACGGGCGTCGCCTGCAGCGCGCTGCCCGCCGACATCGCACCCAACGCCTCGCGGCCGCCACCGCCGACTGGTCCCGCGCCGACCTCGCTCAGCTCGCCGACCTGCTCGACCGTTTCGCCCGCACCGTCCACCAGCACCGCCCACCCGCACCGCTCCGAGAGGACTGATCCGTGAACATCACCGTGCTGGGGGCCACCGGTCGCACCGGTCGTCCCCTCGTCGAGGAGCTCCTCGCCCGCGGACACCGGGTCACCGCACTGGTGCGTGACCCCACCACCTACTCCGCCCCCGACGGTGTCATCGTCGTGGCCGGCCACAGCCGCGACGCTGCGGCTCTCGTCACCGCCGTCACCGGCGCCGACGCCGTCGTGTCTGCCCTGGGACCGGTGGCGAAGGACGCCACCGTGCATCGAGACACCGCGAGGTTGCTCGCCCCGGTGATGAGCGAGCACGGTGTCGAGCGGTTCGTGGGGGTCAGCGGCGCCGGCATCGACGTCCCCGGCGACCGCAAGAGCGCGAGCGCCCGGGCGATCTCCTGGGCGATCCGCACCCTCGGTGGCGAGGTGGCGCGCGACAAGGTGCAGGAGTACGCGACCTATGCCGCCAGCGACCTCGACTGGACTCTCGTGCGACCGCCACGCCTCACCGACGGCCCCCGCACTGGATTCGTCGACCACGACGCCCACCGGTCGCTGCGCGCGACCACCCTCAGCCGCGTCGACCTGGCGGTGTTCCTGGCCGACGTCACCGAGCAGCATCTCTACCCACGCACCGCCCCCTTCGTCGCCTCGCGGAAGCCGGGCTGAGCTGAGGGGTTCTGTCGTGGCCGCAGCAGCGCATCGAGGTGGGCTCACCCACCTCAGCGGTGCCTTCACCGCTCCGAGGCCACCGGATCCTCCGACGGTCACCCCACGATGGTCACTGCAGGAGGGTCACCCACGAGGGTCACTCCAGGAACGACCGCAGCATCCACGCGGCCTTCTCATGCACCTCTTGACGTGTCGTGGCCAGGCCGGCCGTCGGCTCGTCCGCGCCAGCGCTGGCCGCCGAGACGACTCGGGAGGCGGCGCGGGCCACCAGCTGATGGTCGGATGCCAGCTCGGCCACCATCTCCATGGCCTTGGTCGGCTCGATGGTCGCCTCGGTCACCTCGGTTCGCGCGGAGAACTCCGCGTAGGAGCCTGGTGCGCGGTGGCCGAGCGCTCGCATACGTTCTGCGACCGAGTCCACCGCCAACGCCAAGTCGGTGTACTGCGTCTCGAACAGCGTGTGGAGGGCACCGAAGTGCGGTCCGGTCACGTTCCAGTGGTAGTTGTGGGTCTTCAAGTACAGGGTGTAGCTGTCGGCGAGCAGCTGGGACAGGGCATCGGCGATCGATGCCTGATCGCCCTCAGCGACCTGGATGCTCACATCGATCTGGCTCACGGTTGGCCCCTTCTGTTGTGTCGAGTCTTCCCTAGCGCCCGCGGTACGGCAGCGCGAACCGCATCGGTCTCAGCCGAATGCGGTGCTGGGCAGGTCGCGCTCGTCGTCGAGCAGGGCAGCGATCACGCGCGCTGCGACGGTGTCGGGGTCGAGGCCGGCGGGAAGCCGCGGTGCCGTCCCGGCCAGTGGCCGTTCGGCCAGACCGGTCTCGGTGTGCGGGGGCCGGGCGTCGAGCACGCGGATCCCGGCCCGGCGCAGCTCACGGCCGGCCGCCGCGTCGTAGGCGGTCAGCGCCGCCTTCGACGCCGAGTAGGCGGCCATGCCGGCGGTGGGGTGCTCGGCGACGACCGCGCTGAGGTGGACGACGAACGGTGAGCGGCCCTCACGGGCGGACGCGGTCAGGTGGGGAAGGGCAGCGCGCAGCAGCCGGATGGGCGCCAGGGTGTTGACCAAGAAGAGATCCATGAGCGCCTCGTCGGGGAGCTCGCCCACCGGACCGAACGCGACGACGCCGGAGGCGACGACGAGACCGTCGAGGCGGCCGTAGGCCGTGACTGCCGCAGCCGCGGCCCGTTCCGCCGTCTCACGCTCGCGCAGGTCACCGGGCACCAGCGACGCCTCGAGGCCGAGCGCCTCGAGGCGTCCGATGTCTCGACCGTGGAGGGTGAGCTGAGCTCCCTCCGTGGCCAGGCCGCGACTGATCGGGGCACCGAGCCCACCGCTGGCACCGGAGACCAGCACGGAGAGCCCATCAAGTGACGTCATGGTGAGACTGTGCCAGCCCCCGTCCTGGCACGCCTGTGGAGAATGGGGGTGCCGCTCTCGCGCCGCTGGTCGCCCGGCGGGATGGTCGTCACCGGGATCGCCTTACGGTGCCACGTCGGCCCGGCGGATCGGCTCGGTCGCCCGGGCATCCCAGAGCCACGGGGCCGCAGCCAGCAGCGCGACGGCGAGCACCGTGACCACTGCCTGCCCGATCCTGCCCGGGGTGAGCCCGGAGACCTCGTCCAGGACGTAGTTGGCGTAGCCATTGGCGAGAGCATCTGCAAGGAGCACCACGCAGCCGAGGATCACCCCCGAGCGCCGGCGTCGCCACAGCAGCACAGCTGCCGTGGGATCGGCGAGGGTGAGAGACATGAAGAACCCGGCGAGCCACGCTGGCTGATCCGGGTACGGAGCGAGGCCCCCGATCGCAAACTGGACGAGGTGGACGACGGTTCCGTAGGACAGCGCGACGACCGAGACGAGTGCGACGGCACCCGCGATCGGCGGTGCCCCCGGCCACCAGGAACGCTCGTGGAGCAGGCTCACACCGTCCAATGTAGTAAGGGGACCTGCGGCGGGACGTCGCACTCGGCAACGGCCACCCGCTGCTCGAGACCCCGCGGCCGCGCGCCCGCTACCGGGTGGGTCGCGGGTCGGCATCAGCGCAGGTGCAGCAGCATGCAACCCGTTCTTCCCGTGGCTGCCGATGCGGCCACGGTGAACGAGGTAGTCGAAGAAATGGTCGAGGCCCTGCGCGACTACACGGAGGACTGGATCGATCGGTTCCTGCACGGGCTGAACCACAGCCAGAACTGGGCCCTTGTTCAGTTGATCGCCCTCTCGGACGACCAGCAGCTCAAGGACTGGCTGGTCGGAGAGTGAGCTTCCGGGCCCCGACCCGTGCTGACCACCAGAGGTTCTGCGAACGGGAGGGCTGGACCCAGGTCCGCACGGTGCGGGGCAAGACCGGGACGCACAACATCACTTTCGAGTTGACGCTGCCTGATGGTCGGGTCTGCGCACGCGGATCTCCCACCCGCCGGACCGGTCCACCTACGGACGCGCGCTGTGGTGCCACGTCCTGCGCGACCAGCTGAACGTGACCGAGGACGTGTTCTGGGCGTGCGTGCGCGACAAGGTTGTCCCGGCCCGCGCTACCACTGCCCAGCCGGGAGCCGGCATCCCCGCAGCACTGGTCCACCACCTCGTCAGGCACGGTGTCCCCGAGACGGACGTGGTGAAGATGACCAGGGCTGATGCGCTGCAACGACTCAATGAACTCTGGTCGGGGGAGGGACGCAGCACGAGTGTCGGCGACAACGAGCAGTGCGGTTAGTACGTGGCCGCGTACAGGGGGCTTGCCGCGCGTCAGGGCCTCGCGCGCGCTTGCGTCCTAGGACCACTAGGTTGTCGGGGCGTAGGACGCGAGGGCGTCCTCAAGTGCAGGAGGCCTGTGATGTGGCACGTCGACGTTCCGACCCGTGATGAGCTGGAACTGTTCGCTGGGCTCATCGAGCCCGGACTTGTCACGATCCTGCTGCCGACCACACCGGTGAGCTCGCAGACGCAGGCCGACCGTATCCAGCTGAAGAACCTCGGCGCTGAGGCGGTTACCCGACTGACCGAGCTGGGGGTGCGCTCCGCGTCGGAGGTGGCCGAGATCGCGGACGAGATCGCCGACCTTGTCGATGACGACACGTTCTGGGCACACCAGTCCCACGGCCTGGCCGTCATCGTGGTGGCCGACCACGTGTGGACGTTGCGACTACCCGTGCCGGTCGGCCCGTCCGTCCAGGTTGGTGACCGGGTGCCGTTGATGCCCTTGCTGGCGGCGGCTAGCCAGCCTCGCGAGTGCCTGGTCCTTGCCTTGGCGGAGGGCAGCGTACGTCTCATCGACGTACCCGTGGACTTGGCGCCTTCCGTGGTCCGCGTGCCGGACCTCCCGACCAGCGCCGCTGACGAGGCCGGGAAGGCGAGCATCGGAGACCGGTCGCACAGCGGGCGGCTGGTGGGGTCGGAAGGCAAGCGGACGCACATTCGCGCCTACGCGCGGGCCGTGGACGCTGCGCTGCGTCCCGTGCTAACCGGGTCCGGCATGCCGTTGGTGCTTGCGGCAGCCGAGCCCATCCGGTCGATCTACCGCGCAGCGAACAGCTACCCGAACCTGCTCACAGAGGCGATCGAGACCAGCCCTGACCGGGCCAGTGACGATGACCTCGCGGCGGCAGCACGGGAGGTGCTTGCCCGCGAGCAGACGGCGCGGGCGGCAGGGTACGCCGACTTGGTCGAGCGTCGTCGGTCGCAGTCACGAGTGGCCACCGACCTGGCAGAGCTGGGTCGGGCAGCCGTGCGCGGGGCCATCGACTCACTGTTCGTCGCGGACGGGCACAGCGTTGCCGGGACCCTCGACGCCGACACTGGTGCGCTGACCCTCGACGCGGACGGGGACGCCATCGACGACTTGTGCCGACTGGTGCTTCGGACCGCGGGAACCGTCGTCGTGGTCAACGCCGATGCCGTTCCTGACAGTGGTCCCGTCGTCGCAGTGCTCCGCTTCGCTGGCTGAGTCCCTTGTGCGAAACGCAATGGACGGGTCCGTGTGGGCCTGGCTCCGGCTATCGCAGCACGCTGGTGGGCTGCTGAGGAGCAGCGGGGTTCGGCTCCGGGGATTGGCTGCGACGGTGCTGATTCTGGCAATAGTCGCCGGCGCGGCGGCCATCGCATCAGGTCCGGCGGCGTATGCCGATTCGCTGTCGCCCAGCGCTACCGAGTCAACGATCGTGCCGGACCGTTCGGAGACTCCAGCGCCGGAACCGACCTTGACGCAGCCGACCGCGGTGCCCAGTGGGGATGACTCCCCGAACCTGTCCCCGACGACCGCCCCCCCTACCCCGACTGCGACTTCGATCCCAACGTCTGGGTCCACGGCTGGCTCGCCGCCTGCTGCGGGCCAGCCACCCGCACCGCCGGTCAGCGCACCGGCGCGCAACGATTCGCCGGTCTCAGGGCAGTCGGTAGCAATCGCACTGCTGGTCCTGATCGCGGCGGCTGTCTTGGTCGTGCGGGCATCACGACGTCCGCCCGTCCCTGTGCCCGTCTTGTCCGGGCCCGAGCCGCAGACCCAAGTCGTCTCGCCGTCGCCTGCGGATACCACCCAGTTCCTGGTGGCACTGGGCGAAGCGATGATTGACGCCGGCGATCCGGTGACGGACGTCCGCGCGACGCTCGAACGCGTCTCGCACCGCAGCGGGATCCCCGACGCGGAGGTCGTGGTGTTCGCCACCGCACTCATTGTGTCGCTGCCCGGCACCGGGCAGGTCAGCACGGCAGTGGCCTCGGCGGGAGCGCGAGGATTGCGCCTGGACCAGATCGACGACGTGTTCGACGTCGTCGACGACGCCATCACGACCGACATGACTCCGGGTGCCGGTGTGAGCCGGCTGCAGTCGATCCGGGCGACACCACCGCCGTGGGGCATCGCGGTACGCATCGCGGGCTACGTCGTCATGAGCATGGGTCTCTCGTTGATCCTCGGTGCGAGCGTGGCCGAGATCGCCGTGGCCGCGGCGCTGGGCGCGATCGTCGGGGCGTTGCAGCTCACCGGTGACGGCCCGACGTCGACCTACCGCACCGCGCTCCCGCTGGTGTGCGCGTTCGGGGTGTCCACCACGGTTTTCCTGCTCGCCCGCACCAGCTGGGACATCGGCGTGTTCGCCCCCCTCATCGCCCCCCTCGTTGTCTTCCTGCCCGGTGCACTGCTCACCACGGGCGTGCTCGAGCTCGCGACCGGGCAGATGATCTCCGGCGCCGGCCGGCTAGCCGCTGGCGCGATGCGCCTGGTGCTGCTCGCTGTAGGGATCGTCGCGGCGGCGCAGCTCGTCGGTGTCCCGACTCGCATCGTCACCGACGTCTCGACTCAACCCCTCGGCCCATGGGCGCCGTGGCTCGGGGTCGCGGTATTCGGCATCGGTATCGTGCTTCACCTGTGCGCCCGACTCCGCGCTACGCCGTGGATCCTGCTCGTCCTCTACGTCGCGTACGCCGGACAGGTCCTCGGCGGGCTGTTCTTCGGTGGGGTGCTGTCGGCGTTCACCGGCGCCGCGCTGATGACACCTGTCGCCATCCTCGTCGCACAGCACCGCAACGGGCCCGCGACTCTGGTCAGTTTCCTGCCGGCCTTCTGGCTCCTCGTCCCTGGTGCGCTCGGCCTGGTCGGGGTCGCGAAGTACATCGGTGATGAACGCATCTACGGCGCCGCATCCCTGCTCACTGCAGGCGAGACGATGGTCGCGATCGCCCTGGGGGTCCTCATCGGCTCCTCCCTGGGCAGCGCCTTGACCACTGGACCTCTGACGACGAGGAGCAAGCATGAGTGACTCCGAGGCGACTGGAGCCCGCTGGGTGTCCACCGGGTCGTTGCCCTAACCGAGACTGTGCAGTCACTGCTCGACGATAGCTACGCGCGCTTCCGTGAGGTCGATGACGGTGCACCGTCCACCGTGTACCCGGACCACTCCCAGACCGACCCGGGAGGGTTCGGGTTGACCATCGTCGGTGTCGGCGGCCATGTCCACGGCTCGGGTGACGCGCTCGCCGAGTTCACCCTCATGAGCTGCGCGAAGCCGTTCGTCTTCGCCCTCGCCGCCCAACACCACGGCGTCGACCGGCCTCCGCCGCCCCGGCGCACCCCGGGGACGGCTGGGGCCCTTCGGGGAAACCGCCCTTTGGGCTGGCGAGCGTTCGGCGAAGGACACGGCCAGTTCGGCCAGCAGCCCGGTGTGCCCAAGGCCGTACACCTGTGCGGTCGTCAGCCACCTAGTGACCCGACTCGTCTCAGCGTGAATCGAAGGTGACGGCGAGCTCGGCGAGCAGCCTCACCCCGAACCCGGTGCAGCCGCGGGGTCGCCAGGTGCCCGCCGGGTCGGCCTGGGCGGTGCCGGCGATGTCGATGTGGGCCCATGGTGTGCCGTCGACGAACTCCTCGAGGAACAGTGCGGCGGTGATGGCCCCGGGGTTGGGTGCGCCGAGGTTGTTCAGGTGGGCGATGTCGCTGTCGAGCTGGGGCCGGTAGGCGCGCTCCAGCGGGAGCTGCCAGGCACGCTCGTCGGTGGTCCGGGCGGCGTTGAGGACCAGGTCGATGACCCGCTGGTCGTTGCCCAAGACACCGGCGACCAGAGGCCCCAGCGCGCGCAGGCTGGCGCCGGTGAGAGTGGCGATGTCGACGATGGCGTCGGGCTTCTGCTCGGTTGCCAGCACGAGCGCGTCCATCATCACCAGGCGGCCCTCGGCGTCGGTGTTGGCCACCTCGATGGTGAGGCCGTTGCGGGCGGTGATGACGTCACCCATCTTCAGTGCGGACCCAGAGGGCATGTTGTCGGTGCACATGAGGTAGCCGGTCACGCTGGTGCGGCAGCCGAGATCGCGCAGGGTGAGCATGGCCGCGAGCAGGGAGCCGGCTCCAGACATGTCGTTCTTCATGGTGGCGTGGGTGCCGTCGCCGGGCTTGAGGCTGATGCCTCCGGAGTCGTACATGATCCCCTTGCCGACCCAGGCCAGCGAGCCGGTAGGCGAGTCGGGGGTGTAGGCGAGTGTGATCATCCGTGGTTCGTCGAAGCTGCCGCCGTTGACGCCGAGTATTCCGCCGCAGCGCAGCTCGAGGAGCTGGTCGCGGTCGAAAGTCTCGACGATGAGGCCCGCTTCGGCCCCGAGCCGCACGGCGACGTCGCCGAGTCGCTCGGCGGTCAGATGTGACGGCGGGCAGTTTGCGAGATCGCGGGAGATGCAGGTGGCCCGGGCGAGGACCGCGCCACGCTGGGCCGCGCTCGCGGCGTCGTCGTGCATGTCGTCGGGGGCGACCAGTGTGACGTCCGTGAGCGGGGTGCCGACCGCTGGTCGAAGCGCGGTGAACTCATATCGCGCGAGCAGAATCCCCTCGACCGCCGCACTGAACCACTCCGAGGGCGCGTTCTGCTCGCCCAGGCTGTCCAGGTGCAGCGCGAGCCGGGTGTGACCCGCGGCCGCGATCGCGAACGCCGCCGCGATGTCGCGGACCGAAGCACTCGACAGCGTGCTGGGGTCACCGATGCCGACCGCGATCAGCACGGGGGTACCGGGCAGGAGCAGGGTTGCCCCGCGAGCGCCGGTGAAACCGGCACCGGTGAGGGCGTCTCGGCTCGGCAACCCGCCGACCTGCGGCAGGTCCCCGGACTCGGCCACCAGGACACCGATGACAGCGTCCCCGCCCGGGGCGGGGGCGACGGACACAACTGGCTGCTGGGAGGCGGAGGGCACCGGGTCGAAGTCGGGTGCCACGGCAACTGCACGGCTCATGTCTATTCCTTGGTCGAAGCAGCGGAGACGTGGCTCGTTCTTAGCAGACACAGCCTCGGGGCGCTCATCGACCTTGCGTGTCCTGCTCTGCTGCCCTGTCGGTGCGTTGGCCGCTTACGACGTGCACTCGACGAGGACGGGGAATCGGTGGACCACGCAACGATGAGCCTGCTGATCCTCGGGGCCGTTCGGTGACCTGGTCGTGGTACTCATTGCCTCCTTGTTCGTGGTCACCGGGGTCGTTCCTCACCCCGGTCGCGACGTCGGCCACCATGATGGTCTTCAGCGCGGGTCCGATACTGATTCGTCGGCTACTGGCGCCTAGGTCTTCCATTGCTGCTCGTGTGGCTGGTCCTCGCCCTGTTGATCGTCCCGCGGGTGTGTGGCCACCGTGGGGATGGGGACCAAGGATCCGTCTCGCTCTGCTTGAATTTGCGGACCCGTCGCTCGAGGAGAACTGATGAACCCGGTAGTCGCGTTTACCGTTGTCATGCTGGTGTGGACCGTCAGCGACTTCGTCGCGAAGAAGACGAAGTCGCTGCTCTCGTCCCTGTTCGTCGCCTCCATCATCTTCCTGATCGGGTTCCTCACCGGGATCTTCCCCGAGGACCTGCTCACCGCGTCGTCGCTGCTCGCCCTGGCAGGTGTGGTCGTCGGTTTCATCATCGTGCACCTCGGCACGACGATCAGCCTCGATGACTTCAAGAAGCAGTGGAGGACGTTCCTGATCGGCGTCAGCACGGTGATCGGCATTGGCATCGCATTGTGGGTGGCCAGTCTGATCTTCGGTGGTGCCGTCTCGGGAACCGCGCAGGAGGGCTACGCCCAGGCCCGTGACTTCGTCATCGCGGGCACCGGAGCCTTGAGCGGCGGCACGATCTCGGTGGTCCTGGTCCAAGAGGCCGCACTCGGCGTCGGTCTGACCAGCGTCGCGATCTTCCCCGTCCTGATCGCCTCCCTGCAGGGCATCATCGGCTTCCCGATCACCTCGATCATCCTCAAGCGCGAAGCCGCACGGCTCAAGGCCGAGTACCGCGCCGGTAACCTCACCCCCGCCGCGGTTCTCGAACAGGAGGCCACGGCCAAGTCCAAGCTTCCCGCGGCGCTCACGACCACGGCGGGAACGCTGTTCGTCGTCGGGGTCGCGGTGCTGGTGAGCATCGGGATCAACAACCTCACCGACGGCATCCTCAACACGTTCGTTGTCGCGCTGCTCCTGGGCATCGCCTTGCGGGCGTTCGGCATCTTCAAGCCGTCGGTGCTCGGTGGGATCGACGCGCTCGGGCTGATGATGATCGCGATCATGATCCTGATCTTCGGGCCGCTCGCGACGATCGAACCGTCCGACGTGGGCGCGCTTGCCGGTCCGCTGCTCGTCGCCTTCGTGTTCGGCGTCGTGGGGATCGCCCTGTTCGCAGGGTTGGCCGGAAAGCTCCTCGGCTACAGCGTCCCGATGTCGGTAGCCATCGGCCTGACCGCCCTCTACGGCTTCCCCGGGACAATGATCCTGTCCCAGGAGGCAGCCCGCGGGGCCGGTGACTCCCCCGAGGAGGTCGCCGCCATCGAGCACGAGATCCTGCCCAAGATGATCGTCGCCGGGTTCTCTACCGTGACCATCACCTCGGTCATTGTGACCAGCATCCTCGTCGGCCGGATCGGCGGCTGACCCGAGCGGAATGGACGGGTGACGTGAACGGAGACGACGGCGTCGGGTCAACCGGCGAGAAGGGTTTCGGTGCTGTGGGCGAGCCGAGTGAGGATGGGATCCGCTCCCCATCGCGTCGGCCGTGGCTTAGGCCGTTGCTGCTCGTGCTCGCCTCCGTTGTCGTCGCGTGGATCGTCGTCGGCTTCGTCGGAGCGATCGATTGGTCGCAGGTCGCCGAGTCCTTCTCCCGACTCAGCATCACCAGCATGCTGCTGCTCATCCTCGGGCTGCTCGCTCGACAAGCATTCAACGCGATACCCCTTTCCAGATTCGTCCCAGAGCTGACGTGGCGCAAGTCAGTGCAGAACGACCTCGGAGCCAACGTCGTCGGCACCTTCACCCCACCACCGTCAGATGTGGTCCTGCGGGTGTCGATGTTCAACTCCTGGCACATCAACCCGGTAGACGGCATGGCCGGCGTCACGCTCAACACGATCACCTTCTACACCGTGCGCTTCTTCGCACCGGTCCTCGGAATTCTGATTCTGGCTACCCAGGAAGTCGAGCGCGGGCAGGTGGTGACCGCGGTCCTCTCGGCGTTGGTCGCGGCAGGCGTCATCGGCTCGCTCGTCGCGGTGATGCGTGGCGATGCGATGGCCGCGTGGGTGGGACGGACCGCGGCCCGGATCGCCGGGAAGGTGAAGGACGGCATTGACGAGGACGCGTGGTCCCTGGCCGTAGTCGACTTCCGGGGACGAATGAACGAGAACCTGCGCGCTGGGCTCGTTCCCTCCCTTCTCGCTCTCGTCGCCATGGTCCTCTGTGACGCGTTGATCCTGTTGATGTCACTGCGATTTGTCGGTGTCGACGCCGCGCAGCTCTCGACGGTCGACGTCGTCGCGGGGTTCCTGCTCGTCTACCCGCTGACGCTGATGCCGCTGGCCGGACTGGGCGTGCTCGACGCGTCCCTGCTGGCCGCGTACACCGGGATCGCCGGACTTGCCTGGGAGGCAGAGATCGTTGCAGCTCTCGTCGTCTGGCGAACCATCACCATTGGGGGGCCTCTCATTCTCGGCGCCCTCAGCGTCGCCTGGTGGCAGCGGGCGGCCAGAAGGGGACAGGCACCGGTGTGAACGCCACAGTTATGGACTCTTGCAACCTCCGTGACCTCTCATTCGATGTCGCGTCATCGGCAGGCTGGTACTCCGCGGCCGCCGGTCTGCTAGCGGGTTTCGCGTTCGTCGCTGTGCTGCTCCCGCTCGATCACGACACGGACGCCGAAGGCGAACGCGAGACCGGGCACGCAGTCGTCGTCTTCATCAGCGCGTTCTTCTCGCTCCTGATCCTGTCGATCACCTACGCGATCCTCGCCGGGCGAACCGGGGGAGGGACGGCTGACGGGATCGCTGCGCACGAACAGATGGTCAACGGCGCATCATTCGGGCTCTCCGTCCTGTTGCTCATGTTCGGGCTGCGGGCAGTGCTTGGCTCCTACGGAAAGAATCGCCATCTCTTCGACTCCGCGCGGAATCTGGTTCTCGTCGTGACCTCGATCCTCGGACCGGCGATCGTGCTGGCCCTCCAGTTCAGCAATGCCCTGGACCTCGAGCGGTACCGCCTGGGCGCAGCCGCTGGTGTAGGAGAACAGTGCGACACCTGGGGAATGACACGCGGCGTGTGGCTGAACCTCGCTGTCACCACCGCCGCCCTGATCGCGGTCATCGGGCTCGCCCTAGCCCGACGGCGCCTGCCTCGGCGTGAGGCGGCTCCCGAACTGATCGCCAAGTCGGTGCTCGGCTTCACCGTGGCGTTCGTCATGTGGAGCTCCATCGTCGTCCCGCTTCTACCCGCAGGGATCGTCACGAGCGCATTGTTCGAACACGTCGCAGTCGCCGTCACCGCGACACTCACGGTCGCCTTCGCCGCCGCGTCATGGTTAGGACGGTGACCGCTCGCTGGTTGATGACGTGCGCGCGGGCCACTCTTGAGTCCTCGATGTACGCCAGCGCCCCGAGCCCGGGCCGACAATGTCAGCGGACATGGCAGCCTCCCTGTCGGCGGACACGTGATGTCCGTGCTGGCCGACAGCTGATCTCCCTTCCGCACTGAGAGTGGGCCGTGCTGCGTCGGTCCGTCGTGGGGCGTCCCTCCGGGACTTTGCTCGAGGTCTTCAACCACCTTGAGCGAGCCGACCGGAGGGACGCATGAAGAAGTTTGGCAGGAGATCATGGAAATTTTGGAGGCGTTCGACGCCACGGGTTGCGCGCATTCGGCGGCGCAGTTGGCGGGCGTGGATCCGAAGACGGTGCAGCGGTATGTCGATGCCCGTGATGCGGGCCGGCCGGTCGATGGGGGCGTGTCGCGGCCGAAGCTGATCGACGCGTTCATGCAGAAGGTCGAGGAATGGGTGGAGCGCAGCGAGGGCAAGGTCCGCGCCGACGTGATCCACGAACGGTTGACCGTGTTGGGGTTCACCGGTGATGAGCGGACAACGCGGCGAGCGGTCGCGGTGGTGAAGGCGACCTGGGATGCCGGGCATCGGCGGACATACCGGCCGTGGATCACCGAGCCGGGCCTATGGCTGCAGTTCGACTGGGGCTACGGCCCGTTGGTCCCCGGCCCGGACGGGGCACGCAGGCGGACGCTGCTGTTCTGCGCGTGGCTGGCCCGGTCCCGGTTCCGGGTGGTGATCCCGACATGGGACCGCACGCTGGGCACGTTGATCTCGTGCTTGGACCGAACGTTGCGGGTAATCGATGGGGCTGCTGTGATCCCTCCGCCGGGGGCGGGAGACGACGCGGACTCGCTGCGACAGGGGACCGTCATCGCCGCGGCGCACACGGCGTACATCGTGGCGGCAGGGGGAATCGCCGGTTCGGGGCTCCGGGCTCAGGTTCCTGCGGGACAAGCTCGGCACGAGATTCAGCATGGGGGTCGTATTCCACACCGGCCGGGACGCGGTGCCCTTCGGCGACCGATGGTGGGCACTGCCGTACTCGGCTTTGTGGGCATGAGCGGCAGCCCCCTGAGTCATGTCGGAGCGGGTGACCGTGATCGAACCGGCATGGCCAGCTTGGAAGGCCTGAACACGGTCTGTCCGTGAGTGCCCAAAAGTGCCCTTGACCTGCTGAAATACAAAGTGATCTTGGCCGTGACGGCCCGTCCGTGTCCCTAGTTTCCCGCGCCTACGGACACGAGAGGGACATCAGGCGCACGTTTCCGCGAGGTGGTCAGAGCCTGGCGGACGGCGGCAGGTCCCTGCCGACGGTGGCCATGACGTCACCGCCCACACGGGAACTCGACGCACTGGCCCACCTGGGCGCCGCACGCACTCCTGAGCTGGTCAGACGCGGCGACTTTCGGGGGTTGCGCGGTGGGACCCGGTGCTTCTCACCGGCCAGGCTTCGCGCTTTGCCTCTGTGGAGGCATCGCGGTCGGCCGGGTGGTGGTCGCCTGTGGGCGTACGGTGCAAGGAGCCAGGGGCGGCGACGCCTCGAAATGGGACTGACGCGGAAGAGAGTCTCTTGTGCCTGTGGTCCGGGACCGGGACGACGCGGGTCGGGCGCGCCAGCTACGGCCACGCGACGCGCTGGGTCGGCCGCTGCCCTACGGATCGGTCGGGGTGGATCAGATCCCCGACATCGCCAGGTCCCCGCTCGAGACCGTTGCGCTAGCACGTCGACTCGTCGACGAGGGTCGCGCGTTTTACGCGCACGAGGTCCTTGAGTCCCAGTGGAAGCACGGCCCGCCCGAGCAGCAGGACCTCTGGCAGGGCCTGGCCCAGCTCTGTGTGGCGGTCACGCACGCGGGCCGTGGGAACTCGGTGGGAGCGGCGCGTGTCCTGCAGCGCGCGCAAGCCCTGCTGGCGCGCTACCGGGACAGCGGCGGCCCGACTTACGGCGTCGACCTGACCCGGGCCTGGGAGCGGGCACACGAGCGGGTTACAGCTGAGAGCGCCTCTCGCGTGGCACCGTTCCCGGCTCCGGCCGGGGGGTCCCCAGCCGGGGTCGACGTAGCGTCGAGCTACGGGGCTGCCGGTGGGGTCGCGCCGCGCGCGACAGGATCCGCGGACGAGGACCGCTGGGATGGCGAGGGTGGGCATGCCGCGCCGCACATCCGACGGTTGCAGTTGATCGACGAACTCGCGCGGGCCGGCGACGCCCAGCGAGCGGATCTGTGGGACGCGGCCGTTCGCGAGTTCGGCGAGGTCGGGGCTTCCCGCATCTGGCAGGAGGGCTTGTCCTCGTCGGATGCCAGCGAGACATAGTTGAACGGACCGGCGTGGTCGCGCTGGTCGCGGTGCACACGTGCGCACCCGGACTCAGGCTCGGTCAACTGCCGATTCGGTGCGAAGGTCGAAAGGTACCGCCGGTGCCCCTGCACGGGGTGCCTCGACTGACCGTTCGGGCCGCGGCGACGGCGAGAAGGGTGGCCGGTGCCACGGCCCTCGATGCGCCCACCCCCTGTGATGGGCGGACGTGTCGGGCTCATCGTCGCCATGCTGCGGCTGCAGGTGCGAGGCGGCATCTGTTCTCGTCGCGGGGTTGAGCATGAGCCAGATCGTCCTCGCCCCGTCGACGCCGGAGAGGGCACGTCGTGGCGGTCGGTCACGTCCAGGCAGCAGGAGGTCCGGAGTGCCTTGGGCCACCGATCAAGAGCGGATGCGGGCCACCGATCAGCTTTCGGGAAGGGCAGCGAAGTCGCGCTTTGTCTTCTTGTACCAACCCATTCCTGAGATCGGCTTCTTCCACCTGTCCTTCATCGCCTTCAGAGCGTCTTGGTGTGGGTCATCCACCCCGGCGACCATGTCCTTCAGATGCTTGTCCTGCGCTTTGATGATGTCGTCGGCGCTGCTGCCCGTGAGCGCGAAGTCACATGGTCCGCCCAACTGTTTGCAGGTCATCGTCTTCATGAGTCTCCCTCTAAGGCCACGAATGGGCGTACGGACGCGCAGTCGCGTCCGTACGCGTGGACAGTACGTGCCGCTGACCGCATCCGGCTTCTCCGATCCTGCTCGCGACGGTAAGCCGGAGGTAGTTGGCGCCCGCGACTCGTCGGGTGAGCCCTTTGTCAGCGCGTGAGGAAGAAGGTCGCCCTGGTCGCCGTCAGGTCTGCGCAGAGCGTCTGCTGCGACAAGCGCTCCGCGGCCTGAGCGGAGATGAACAACAGCGCACCATGTCGGCGGATGACCGCGTCGGCTCGTTCAGGAATAGCGGCAAGTCCCATCGACAGACTGTGAGTGGTGGGGTTCAGTGCGATTCGCAACCCGCCAGAGTCGGGGATGGCGCCGCATCGGGCGAGGCGACAGATGAGGACCGCGGCCTCGTCGGTGATCTTGAACATGGGCAAACCTCCCTCTGTGTGCTCCTGACCGCTGGGGTAGACGCGGGGATTCACGACAAGCTGTGGGGCCGCGCGTCGGTGCCGGCTCCGCTCGAATCGCCTTGCAGGCGGTGGGGCTCGACCAGGACCCTGGGGTCGGCACGATTGTCGCCTTGGTGCGACGACGGGTCATCTGGTGTTGATGCGTCGTATTCGCGCAAGGCTCCGTCCCAGGTCGGATGGCATCTGTTCGGTCCGATCTCGGCCCAGGTGTGGACGTGGGACCCAGCCATACGCTCCCGATACTTGCTCATGATCCTTCGGTGGTCGTCACCTTGCGTGAAGTCCCGTAGGGCATCGGCATCCGTCCACTCAGACAGCGTCCAGAAGGTGCGACGGGTCGGCTCCGCCCGGAGCGACAACCCGACCACGCCGGGCGTCTCCAACAGGGTGCGTCGGAGCTTCAGCGCGGCGACGAGGAAGCCGGGAACATCTCGGAGCCGCGCCAGCTCGAGGCGTGAGATCTGGCAGGTCGTCGAGCGTCCGACGGTGATGGTCGATGTGGTCCACGGGATGGTCAACATGCGCTTCCTTCGGTGTCGTTGGAGCCGAGTGATCCAGGAGGCAGGCGAGAGGAACAGGGGACGCGCAAGCCGGTTGGTCAACTGAGAGCGCTGAGAACGTCACGTCGCTCACGCGCGAGGTACCTTCCCGGCGAGTGCTGCGAGGCAGGTCCTCGCGGCCGGGGCGCACCATGTCCGGTGCATCTCGACCCTCGCACACATCGGGCGGATCTCCCGATCAGAGGCGGAGTTTCGGTCGTCGGTGCGGATGGTGTGTCCGCTGGGCGGTGTGGCGCTCGTTGGCCGGTGTCGGTGACCGTTCGACCCGGTCGAGGCCGGGGACCGGAACAGACTGTGGACTTCCCCGATGCCATCGTGCGGACTTCGCGTGCACGGCGATTCCCCACTCGCTTGATTGGGTGAGCCGCGGTGACATCCGCTAAGCGGTCTCCGTCAGACGCCTCAGCGCCGAGCAGGACGATCCACGTCCTCTCGGCGGCGTCGTCGAAGGCCGCGGCGACCGCGATCGCTGCGATCGCCAGCATTGCGGTTCTGTGGTGGGCGCTCATCTCGCGGGACACCGACCAGATCCTGATCTGGTTCGCAGCCATCGCAGGGGCAGTGACGCTGGTCACGGTGTTCGTCCCGCAGCACACGCAGACCCGCCAGCAGGAAGCGCTGCACCACAAGCTGGACGAGGTCTCGCGCGCCCTGCCGGAAGCCGACAGTCGACTCATCAAGCTGGAGACCGCCTCCGACTCAGAGCTCGTCGAGGTCGAGCTCCGGCACACCGCGCTGCGGGACGTCGCCTACGACGCCTGACGCGTCCACGAGGCTCGTCGCTACGACAGCGGTTGTCTTCCGGCGGTCCGAGGCGCTGCGCTGTTCGCGCTGGTGACAGGGCCTCTGCGCGCCAGGACGACGCCGAGCACGGCGAGCACGCCCCCGACCACAGCGAGGGGCGACGGGCGCTCACCGAGCCACACCCAGGCCAGGACCAGCGCAACGACGGGGACGAGATACAGCGCTGAGGTGCTGCGTGCGATCGTCGTGCGCGAGACCGCAGCCGACCAGGCCAGATAGCCCAGCGCACTGGGGACAACCCCGAGGAACACGGCGGCCCACCACGAGGACGTGGAGGCGGTCGTGACGTCGTCCCTGAGGGCAGGTAGCCCGACGAGCGCCATCGCGGAACCAGCCCACACGGACCAGGCCGTTGCCGAGAGGGCACCGACGGACTCGGCGAGCGGCTTGACCACCACGTGATAGAGCCCTTGGCAGACGGCTGCCGCCAGCACGAAGAGTCCCGCTGAGCTGGCACCGAGACCGAGCGACGCACCCACCAGGACCGTGCCCGCGAAAGCGACGACCATCCCGGTCCACCGACCACGCATCGACTCGCCGAGGACCACCGCTGCGGCCACGACGCTGAACAGCGGCGCCGTCGCGACGAGGATGCTCGCCGTGCCGGCGGGGACCGTGAGCTCACCCGTCATGAGCAGGCCTTGGTAGAGGGTCTGGCCGAGCAGTCCTGCCAGTACGACGCGTGGCCAGGCGGTTCGGGGCGGGACCTTGATTCGTACGACGGTGGCGAGCGCTGCGAGCGTGATGGAGGCGAAGCCCAGCCGCAGCAGCCCCAGGGACCAGGGGGAGAAGCCCTCCAGCCCCACGCGGATCGCCGGGAACGCGCATGCCCAGGTGATGACGGTCGCGGACAGGGCGAGGTCACCGGTAGAGGGTCCGCGCCGGGAGCTGCCGGCCGTCGTCACCACCGCGTCGCGTCTGGGTGGCGTCGGGCACATGGCGAGGTCACGGTCCGATAGTAGGGCCGCTGATGAGTCCGTCGGCGAGGAGGAAGTCGAACGTGAGGTCCGCGGTGCCACCCGGCACGTTCCCCTCGAGACGCACAGTGACCGCGGCCGTCAGAAGTCTTCAGACACAGACCACTAGAGGCATCGCATCGTCGTGACTGCGACCAGCGCGGCATGGGCTCTGCTGGCTCGAGAGGTGCTCCGCGGATCACGTCCAGAGGGCAGAGAGGGGCAGTGCCCAGAGTCTTTCGCCGAACCTGACGGGCTCTCTCCCCGTGTACAGAACGGCGCCGAGTGTGAACCGGGCGCCGGTCTTGTCTCGGAGGAACGTGAGGCCGGAGAAGTCACGTGCTTCCACGGTGGCGGATGCTTTGACCTCGATTCCGGCGATGTTGCGTGCGGTGTCCTCGATGACGAGGTCGACCTCGAGGCCGTTGCGGTCGCGGAAGTGGAACAGCTCGAAAGTCGTCTGGGACCAGGTGCTCTGCCGTCGCAGTTCCCCCGCCACGAATGCTTCGACCAACGCTCCCGCGTGGTGGCCGGAAGCAGACCCCGGTGCGAGCGCGGCAGGGGACACGTTGGTGAGCCGTGCGGCGAGGCCCGAGTCAAGGAGAGACACCTTCGGCCGCCCGACGATCCGTTGTGTCAGGTTTCCGCCCCACGCGGGGATGCTCTGGATCAGGTAGAGAGACGCAAGGAGATCGAGGTAGCCGGGAAGGCTTGTTTCAGGAATTCCTGCGTCACCGGCAATGCGCGCCTTGACGAGCTCGCCGGCGTTGTTGGCGGCGAGCAGGCGCACGAGCCGGGGCAGCCGGTCGAGATGCGCGAGCCGGCTGATGTCGCGGGCATCACGGTCGACGATCCGGGAGAGGTAGTTGTCGTACCAGACGTGACGTCGTCGACCTTGCCGACCACGGGCTTCGGGGTAGGAGCCTTCGCAGATCCTCTCCAGGTACTCCGCTCGCGTGAGCTCGGCACGAGTCCTGCCGAGCTCCCCCTCATCCCCACTGAGTAGGACCTGGGCAAGGTCGTCGTGCCCGCCGGCGATCTCGCCCTGGCTGAGTCCGTAGAGGGCGACGGTCTCGGCGCGACCGGCCAGGCTCTCGTGCTGACCCGGGATGGTGAGCAGGTTCGCCGACCCGGTCAGGAGGAACTGTCCTGGTCGGCGGTCCTCATCAACTACGGCCTTGATGGCACGCAGGAGTTGGGGAGCCCGCTGCACCTCGTCGATCGCGAGAAGCGAGCCCGGACTCTGCCGGACGAAGGAGTCCGGATCGTCCCGCGCCGCGTTGAGGACGACGCTCGAGTCCAGCGTGAGCAGTGGGATGCCTCGCCCGCTGAGCACCTCCGTGGCCAGGGTGCTCTTGCCCACCTGTCGCGCCCCTTGAATCAGCACCACCGGCGTATCGGTGAGGGCCTCCTCGACGAGGCCTCGGGCACGGCGAGGATACGTTCGGACGGCGGACTGGTCGGAGGCCACGAACGGAACCCTACGCGTCCGAGAGCGATTTCGTCGCTGCCTAGTCGCGGATTCGCTGAGATTGAGTCGCGGATTCGCTTAACCCCAGTCGCGGATTCGCTTGGCTACTCGAAGCGGTGGTTCGTGGGATCCGCGTGGGATACCAGACCCGATCGACGGAGGACGCGGATCGCGTCAATTTCGCTGCGGGCGTCTGGCTGACCTGCGTCCCACGCCGCGACCAACCTCGGCGTGGGCCTGAGATCGCCTCATGGCCAAAGGGAAAGGCTGTCTCACGGCTCGAGGTCGCCCGCGTAAGGCGCCGCCAGGTGGTCTCGAGACCGGCATTGCCAGCCTGACAGTAGTAACTGCGCAGGCTGGGGCTGTTTGCCAGTCTTTGTCGACATTTCATCCGTCGCGCCATCCGCCCAAAAACCCTGTGCCACAACCAAACCCGGCCCTGTGGACCGGGAGTCAATGGAGCGGGTGACCGGGATCGAACCGGCATGGCCAGCTTGGAAGGCTGACTAACGTCCGGGCTGATCATGCCTCTGACCTGCACCGATACGGCTTTCCGCGCCGTTTCGGAGCCATCGTGGGAGCCACGTGGGAGATCGGCGCGAGCCGCGCTCCCCGCTCCGCAGGAGGCGCTACGCCGTGTCAGCCAGCACCACACGCAGGGACGAAACAGCAGCAGGCGGACGCCGACGTCGCGCGTTCGGGACGGTCGAGCGACTTCCCTCGGGCAGCTTCCGGGCCCGCGTGCTCGGCCCTGACGGAAAGTATGTCTCGGGGCCGATGACCTTCGCTACCAGGGTGGATGCGACGTTGTGGCTGGAAGTGCAGCGCGCCGACCAGGTCCGGGGACTCTGGAGGGCACCCGCTCCGCGGGCGGACGTGCGGTCGGTGGGGGACTACGTGCAGGAGTGGATCACTCGGCATCCCTCGGCCCGTCCCGGGACGAAGGAGCTCTATGCGGGTCTGCTGCGGACCTGCATCGTGGTAGACCTCGGCCGCGTCCCGGTCACGGACCTGACCGCGGAGCGGGTCCGCCAGTGGCACTTCGAGCTGGGGGAGCGCCTCGCTGCCGACGCCGACCGTCGCCGAGAGGCGTTGCTCGCCAAGGGCCGGAAGGTCAGTGGCGCGTCGGTCTGGGACGGGCGGACCCGCCAGGCACAGGCCTACCGGCTGTTGCGTGCGGCGATGGCCACGGCGGTGGCCGACGGGGTCATCGCTGAGCAGCCGTGCCGGATCAAGGGC
>JANMMN010000335.1:0-3657 GCA_031373405.1 Actinomycetes bacterium | reverse complement strand
GCGAGGATCCCGCCCGCGTCGGCTCCCCGGAACGCGTAGATCGACTGGTCCGGGTCGCCGACGACGACGAACGTGGCGTCCGGGCCGACGAGCCCCCGGAGCAGCCTGACCTGAGCCGGATCGGTGTCCTGGTACTCGTCGACGAAGACCGCCCGATACCTCGCGCGCACAGATCGCTGCACGTCCGGATCGTGCGTGAGCAACGCCGCACGGTGCACGATCTCGGTGTAGTCGGTGACGCCCTCGGCGTCGAGCACGTCGAGGTAGTCGCCGAGGAACTCCCCCACCGCCCGCCAGGCCGGGCCCAGGGCTCCGGCGTGCGGCGCGAGGGCGGTCAGGTCGCCAGGATCGAGCCCGAGTGCCCGTGCCTTCGCGACGACCGCCCGCACCTCCGACGCCAGCCCGCGGGTGCCGAGCGCGGCCGCGAGCTCGGGGGGCCAGGCCAGCCGTCCGTCACGCACGGAACCCGTGAGCAGCTCGCGCAGCCGCAGCTCCTGCTCAGGGCCGGAGAGCAGCCGGAGCGGCTCGAGGTAGGCCTCCGGGTCGGCCTCGGCTCGGACGAGGGAGTAGGCAAAGGAGTGGAAGGTGCTGACCGTGGGTGCCAGCCCGCCGCCGATCCGTGCGGTCACCCGCTCGCGCCACTCCTGCGCGGCCTTGCGCCCGAAGGTGAGCCCCAGGACCTCGTCGGGCTGAAGCGGGTCGGGACCCTCGAGCCGGGCGACCATCGCCTCGACCAGCGTCGTCGTCTTGCCCGTGCCCGGTCCGGCGAGGACGAGAAGCGGGCCGTGCCGGTGCGCGACGACCCGACGCTGCTCGGCGTCGAGGTCGGGAGCGGAGACCGAGAGGGGCGGGGTGCGGTCGAGCACGAGGCGGGGTGCTCCCGGCTCACCCGCGCCGGCGTCGTGCGTCGCCGGCGCGGCTCTGCTCAACGCTGGCTCGGTCATGACCCGATCCCACCACGGAGGTCCGACACCCGGGCGCCGCGCTCGGTCGAGGTCACGGCGGCGGAGCCCACCGTGCCTGCGCGAGGTCGATCCTGGTCCCGGAGGCGGTCAGCGGAGTGCCCTCGCGCCGGTGGCGTCGGAGCGCCTCGGCCTCGTGGCCCGCCGGCGGTGAGCCGTCGGCCCGGATCACCCGGTGCCAGGGAACACCCGAGCCGTAGCGCGCCATCACGGTGCCGACGGCCCGGGCGCCGCCGGCGCCGAGGGCGGCGGCAACGTCGGAGTAGGCCATCGCCCGGCCGCTGGGGATCCGGTCGACGAGGTCGAGCACCGCTTCCGCGAACGGGGTCGGCAGCCCGTGCACGGCACCAGCCGACCCGCGTCGCCGAGCAGGGGAGGCGGACGTCACGACCCGCATCCTGCCCGCCTGCGCACCGCAACGCCGCGGGGATGGGACGATCACACCCGTGTCCCGCCCCCCCGATCTCGACCGTGTCGTCGTCGACGACGACATGGTCGCGCACACGCTGGTGATCGAGGACGGCGTCATCCCGCGTCGGGTGCGACGTCCGGCCGACCTGCTGCGTCTCGCCTTCGCCATCCTGGCGCTGGTGCTCACCGTGGCCGCGTCGTACTTCCTGCTCCAGACCACGGCCGGGATCGAGCAGGACATCGTCGAGGCCAGCAGCAGCCTCCCCGCGTTCCTCGTGCTGAGCCTCAACCTCATCGGTGGACTCGGTGTGCTGCTGCTGCCCGTGGCCGCCGGGGTCGACCTGCTCGTACGCCGACGTGGGCGGCAGCTCGTCGATGCGCTAGGCGCGATGCTGTTCGGCACGGCGCTAGCAGTGCTGATCGCGGGTCTCGTGGCCCAGTACGGCTCGGCGCAGCTCCTCGTCGCCCTCACCGGCGTCAACGCGCCCGACGACCGCTTCGTCCTGAGCCCGATCATCACCGGGCTGGTCGCGTTCATCACCGTGAGCCGGCTGCTCGGACGCGGTCGATGGGGGGTGATCGCACTCATCACCGTGATCGCGGCGTCGGTCGGTCCGCTCACCACGGGCTCCACGTCAGCCACCGTGATCGCCTTGTCGCTGCTGCTCGGGTGGACCGTCGGGCTCGCGACGCGCTACACGCTCGGCACACCGACCACCCGCCCGAGCGGCATGCAGGTCGCCGACGCCCTCGAGCGCGCCGGCTTCCCGATCACGCTGCTGCGGGCGGCGCGCAACACCTCGAGCGGTCGGCAGTACTCCGCGCACACCCGTGACGGTGACCGGTTGCGCGTCATCGTGTTCGACCGTGACCTCGAGGGTGCGGGGCTCGCCGCCTCGGCCTGGCGACAGCTTCGGCTGCGCACCGACCCGGCCAACCCGCGCGGCTTCTCCATGCGGGCCCAGATCGAGCACGCGGCGATGATGTCCTACGCCGCGTCCGCCGCGGGCGGCGTCGTTCCGCACCTGCGGGTGGCGAGCGAGGTCGGCCCGGACTCGACCCTGCTCGCCTACGACCACATCGACGGCACCAGCTTCGCGGACCTCGAGGACGGCACGGTCACCGACGGCGACCTCGAGTCGGCATTCCGGGCCGTGCGAACGCTGCACGACGAGCGGATCGTGCACCGGTCGCTGTCGGCCGAGCAGTTCATCCGGGCGCCCGACTCGACGGTGTGGCTCGCGGGCGTGCAGCACGGCACGATCGCTGCGAGCGACGTCCAGGAGCGGATCGACCTCGCCGAGCTGCTGTGCACCGCGGCCCTGCTCAGTGACGCGGCCCGGTCGGTCGCCGCAGGGGCGCGCGCCTTCGGAGCAGACCGGCTGGTGCGCGCCCTGCCGGCCTTGCAGCTCGTCGCGCTCTCCCCCGACACCCGGCGACGCATGCGCGGCGACAAGGCGCTCATCGTCTCGTTGCGCGACGAGCTCGTCGCGCTGCGGCCTTCTGCCGCCGACACCGAGCAGCTCGAGCTGCGCCGGATCAAGCCACGCACTCTGCTCACGATCGTCGCGGGATCGATCGCGGCGTACGTGCTGCTCTCCCAGCTCGCGCAGGTCGACCTCATCGGGCTCGTGCGCAGCGCCGACTGGCGGTGGGCGCTGGCCGCCCTCGGCCTGTCGCTCATCACCTTCATCGGCGCGTCGCTCTCGCTGTCGGGATTCGTGCCGGAGCAGCTCTCGCACGTGCGCACCGTCGCGGCCCAGCTCGCCGCCGGGTTCGCAACCCTCGTGTCGCCCCCGACTATCGGCGCGGTGGCGGTAAACGTGCGCTACCTGACGAAGTCCGGCCTGCACCCGGCGCTCGCAGCCGCCAGCGTCGGTGTCTCCCAGGTGTTCGCGTTCTTCATCCACATCAGCCTGCTCTTCGCGACGGGACTCGCGGCCGGGACCCAGAGCGACCTGTCGTTCACGCCGCCGCGCGCAGCTGTGATCGGTGTCATCGCGGTGGCGCTCGGCTTGTCGCTGCTGCTGCTGTTCGGCCCGGTGCGCAAGACGATCGCCGACCGGGTGCGCCCGATCCTCAAGGAGGTCGGGCCGCGCTTGCTCACGGTCGCGCAACGCCCCTGGAAGATCGTGGAGGGGATCGGCGGCATCCTCCTGCTCAACGCCGCCTTCGCAGCGTGCATGATCGCCAGCTGCGAAGCCTTCGGCGCCGGCCGGGCGAACTGGGCGGCCATCGCGCTGGTCTACCTCGCCGGCTCGACGCTCGGCCAGGCCGCCCCCAC
>JANMMN010000306.1:0-7055 GCA_031373405.1 Actinomycetes bacterium | reverse complement strand
CCTCCGGCGTGTCGACGTAGCCGACCACGATCGGGCTCCCGATGGCACCCATCGTTCCTCCTCAAGCTCCTCGCGCCGGTCGACGACCGCCCGCAGCGCGAACCTAGCGCTTCGGGACCCCTGCGCGGCTCAAGACGAGCGTGATCGTGCCGACACCTCCTGCGTGAGCATCGCCCCGCTTCGCCCGACCGACGCCCTGTCCTCCGACCTTGACGCGACCCGCCGCACCCGTGGGCTGGTCGAAGCGCTGATCGCCGCACCGGCCCTGCTCGGGCCCGACTTCACCCCGATCCGCCGTCTGAGCCCGGTCGCGCCGAGCATCGCGCCCGTCCTCGGCTGGAAGGCGACCGGCCGCGGCACGCCGGGCACGGGCATCGCCGACACGCTCTCGCTGCTCGAGCAGGCCGCGGCCCTCGGACTCGTCGAGCGGCTCGACTGGGCCTTCCGGTGCCACACCTTCGACCTCGCCCTCGACGCGGGAATGCTCGGCGAGCTGCACCTCACCCCTGAGCCGGAGACCTTCGGCGGCGCGTGCCCCCCACGGCTCGCGGTGGCCTGGTTGCGCGGCCGTCGCGCCCTCACCGTGTGCGCCGAGCTGCACCCGGACGCCTTCCACGACGAGCGCCGCCTTCTCGCCGCCGTCGAGGACATGCACGGCTGGGGGTGGCAGGTCGTGTACGCCGATGTCGCGGGAACCACCAGCGAGGACGTCGCGCTGCGACTGATGCCGACGCTGCGTCCGGCGTATGTCCAGGTCGACCTCGCCAGCCCCGGACGAGCCTCGGACCTCCAGGTCGAGCGGCTCGTCGATGCCGCCCGCGAGGTAGGGGCGCAGCTCATGGCGCTCGGTGTCGAGACCTCTGCCCACCTCGAGGCTGCTCTCTCGCTCGGCGCCGCGTACGGCCGCGGTGGCCTGCTCGGCCGCGCGGTCGACGTACCCCGCTGAGCGTTCCTCCGTCGGGGTCGGGCAGCATCGAACCGATCGAGCCGTGCGGGCTCGACGAACGTGGGGGTCCTGACATGCGTGTGGTCGTCTTCGGTGCTGCCGGCGGCGTGGGGTCGCGGATCCTCGCCGTCCTCGCCACGACGGGTCACGATCTCGTCGGCGTGGTCCGCCGCAGCGACGCACTCGACGGGGTGCGAGCGACGGGCGCCGAGGCGGTCCTCCTCGATGTCGTCGACGGCGACCTCACCGCGGTGCTGAGCGGGGCGGACGCCGTGATCTGGTGCGTGGGCGCGCGGTTCGCGGCCGACGGTCCCGATGGCCCTGCGCGCATCGACCACGACGGCGCGATGCGCGCCGTGGCGGCCGGTGTGGCGGCTGGGGTCTCGCGGTGGGTGCAGGTCTCCTCCCTGATGGCTGACCGGCCCGAGGCCGGCCCGCCGATGCTCGCCCCCTTCCTGCACGCGAAGGGGGCGGTGGACGACGCACTGCGCGGAACGGATCTGGCGTGGACGGTGCTGCGACCCGCCGGCCTCTCCGACGCCCCCGGCACCGGGACGATCACGGCTGCCGAGCACCTCACGCCGGAAGCCTGGGGGGGCGGCATGCCGCCGCAGGTCAGTAGGGACGATGTCGCCGCGATCGCGATCGCCTGCGCTGTGGACGGTCTCGCGATCCGCCGCTCCTGCGACCTGGTCGGTGGCAGCACCGCGATCGCCGAGGCGCTAGCCGCCCTCTGACGGCGTCGACGCGCAGGCTCAGCCGACGAGCACTGCTCGAGCCTCGCGCACCGTCACGGGCACGACCTGCCGCTGCGTGAGTGGGGCACCGGGCACGACGAACGGACCGAGGCCTTCGACGCGGTACTCACCGCGCCACACTGCCGTGACTCCCGCAGCCCGCGTGCCTGCCGTTCGGTAGGTGTGGCTCACCGAGTCGTCCGGCCACACGCCGCCAGGCAAGGACGCCCACGCGGCCGTGCCGTCGCCGTAGGTCCAGCGCCATCGCACCCGCGCATCGAGTTCTACGTCGAGCCCGAGCACGGACAGGTCAGCACCGCGGATCCCGTGGGCGGGCTGACCGGTGCGGAAGACCGCGGGCAGCCCGACGAGCGCGCCGCCGCTCGGCTGGACCGCGGCGCGCAACGGCGGCAAGGCCGCGATCGCCTCGTCGCGCACCTGGCGACCGAGGCCGGCGACCGTGCTCGGCGGGGTCGGGCCTTGGCACGCCTCGCCGACCACCGCCCAGTCGCCGGTGCCGTGGCGCAGCCAGACCCGGACGGGGATGAACCCGACCGGACAGCCGAGGCGCAGCTGGCGGCACCCTCCGGCGGCGAGCTGACCCTTGGTGCACAGTCGGGTCACCCGCCAGTCGCAGTCCGGGCAGCCGGCCACCTCGCGACGACCCGACGGATCGCCGAGCCAGTCGCGCTCGCTCACGATGAGCCCTCCGGTGCCGCGGTAGAGGTCGTTCTCGTCGTCGCCGACGACATCCGTCGACGGTGTGGACGTCGCGAGGGGAGCGGTCGCCGACGCCGAGCCCCCGGCGTACGCAAGGCTCGCGGCCACCGAAGGGACCGGGGGGACGAAGGTGGTCACAACCACGACCACGAGGAGGGGCGCCAGGGAGCGGAATCGGTTCACAGCACGACGGTAGGCACCACGCCGTACCCGCGACCAGGGTCGTGATGCGGCTGTGGAGAACCGGTCGCCGCAGCGACTTCGCGTGGCGATCGAGCGGCGAACCGACGCAGACGCGCCGGCCTCGCGCCGGCCCGTACGCCTCATGACGGCGTTAGGTTCTCTCATCGTGGCGACGAGCTCGGGTCACGTGGGACGGCGGCGAGGATCTCCTGCTCGCTGAGCCCGCCCATCATCGAGGTCCAGACCCAGGGCGGGGTGCCGGTGTCGAGCGCCGTGGCGACCAGCCCGGCGAGGGAGTACGACGGGTCGGCCGCCAAGGCGTGGTCGATCGCGGTCCACGCCGCCGCGCCGTCACCGTCCACCCACGCGCAGACGGCGAGCACGGACGCCAGCCCGGCGGTCTCCTCGGGCTCCGCGCAGCGGACCGCCTCGGCGAGCACCGACCGGGCCGACTTGAGCAGCGCGCGGTCGCCGTCGGCCGTGAGCGCGCGCAGGAGCAGGTCGCGGGAGCTGATGCCGAGCACGAGCCAGACGACCGTGGCCACGAGCCGGACGAACACCGTCTCGCTGCGCGGGTCCCCATCCCAGGCACGCAGGTCGGCGACGAATCGCTCGGTCCGACGCGGGAGGTCGCTCGACAGCCGGCTCAGCACGCGCCCGGAGACCCGATCGACCTCGGCGCGGAACGCGTCGTCGGCGGGGCGCGGCTCGAGCTGCGCGGCGAGGCACTCGCGCCCAGCCAGTGGGGCGCTGCCCTGCTCGACGAACGCTGCCTCGAGCCTCAGCGACTCGGCGGTCTCGACCACCCGCCCGTCGGGCGGGCAGCAGCACGGGTCGTCACAGAGGTAGGACGCGACCCGGTCGCCGACGATGACGACAGCATCAGCGAGTCGGACGCCCTCGGCCCGCAGCACCTCGTCGATCGCCTCCACGACGTCGCGCCACGGCAGCGGCGACGGCATCACCGACCCGGGCCGGCTCTCCGGGTAGACCGCCAGCACGACCGCGTCGGCGCCCGCTCGCCCGAGGGCCGCGAAGGAGGCTCCCCAGGCTGCGAGATAGGTCGACGGTGACTCGCCCACGCTCGGCAGGTCGACGCGGATGGTGATCCGGACCGCCTGGGACGACCCGTGCAGGCCCAGCATCACCAACGAGCACCGCGGATGGAAGCCGAGGAGGTGCGGGACGACGGTGGGCAGGGACTCGGGGCTGCGCAGCCGCAGCGGGGTTGGCTCGGTCATGCCCGAACCCTGCGAGGAGCAACGGACCGCTAGCGCTGCGATGTCACCCAGCCTGGGGATGTCTCGGGCCGCGCGACGCCTGGGGACGGCTCAGTCGTAGACGGCGGCGGCAATCGCCTCGACGGTCTGCTCGACGGTGTAGCTCTCCGAGCCGGGGATCTTCGGGACGAAGCCCACGAGCATGCCGTTGCGCATGATCTGCGCCTCGAGTCCTGCTGCGCCATCGACGTCCCAGAGGGCCTCGCGACCATCGGAGATCACGACGCGCACCCCATGCCGGGCCACGCCGCCGCGGTAGACATGTGCGAACAGCTTGCGCTCACGGAGCGCCGCCACCACCAGCTCTGCCTCAGCCTGCTGCATGCGAGGAAGTATGCCCGGTGCCCTGCCGGGCGCAGCTCAGGTCATCCCGACGACGGCGCGCCGCGCCTGCAGGACGTGACCCTTGGTGTGCTCGACGCAGAGCTCCACGACTCGTGCCACGTCGATCCGCCCATGCTCCGGGTGCGCCACCGTGCGCACCCACCGCTCCGCGGGCAGCGAGGCGAGCAGCCGCACGTTCAGGTGCCGCAGTGACAGGACGAGCGTGAGCGCGTCTGCCGCGGGGCGGACGTCATACCCGAGCGCCTCGGCGTACGCGGCACCGTCCCACGCACCCCACTCGGGGTCGTCGTCGACCAGGAGCCGGCGCAGCCGGATGCTCTGGTGCAGCTCGGCGTCGGCGAGGTGGTGGAGCACCTCCGCGACCGACCAGGAGTCCTGCGCCGGACGCCGGTCGAGCAGCACGCCGTCACCGGTGTTGGCATCCGCGAAGACGGACGCGAGCTCGTCGAGGTGGTCGGTGTACGCAGCGAGCGCCTCGAGCCGGCTGTCGTCGGCGAACACCGTGACGTGCAGGTCGGAGCTGTCAGTGTCCCAGGGGTCGTGGTCCGGCATGGGGCGAGGCTATCGGCGGCGGGTCGGTGGCACGGCGGTCTGCGGCCCCGTAGCGTCACCGTCATGGCAGAGCTGGTCTACGCCCCGGTGGTCGTCGCCGCGAGGGCGGCGTTCAAGGCGCTCGGGCTCTCGATCGATCTCAGCGGCAGCGAGAACGTGCCGAGGACCGGTGGGGCGGTGCTGGCGTGCAACCACATCGGCTACCTGGACTTCATCTTCGCCGGGCTCGGCGCGCACCCGGCCGACCGCTACGTGCGCTTCATGGCCAAGGACGGCGTCTGGAAGAGCCCGGTCGGTGGGCCGTTGATGCGCGGGATGAAGCACATCCCGGTCGACCGTACGGCGGGGGCCGAGTCGTTCCGCGTGGCCCTCGAGGCGCTCAGGGCGGGCGAGATCGTCGGCATCTTCCCGGAGGCGACGATCTCGCGATCCTTCGAGCTCAAGGACTTCAAGAACGGTGCGGCCCGTCTCGCCCAGGAGGCCGGCGTACCGCTGCTGCCGACGGTCGTGTGGGGTAGCCAGCGACTCATGACCAAGGGACGGCCCCGCGACCTCGGCCGGGGCAAGGCTCTCTCGGTGTCGGTGGGCCGGCTGATCCACGTGCCGGCCGCAGCCGATGCCGACCTCGCCACGGCTGAGCTCAAGGACGCGATGCGGGCGCTCCTCGACAGCGCGATCGAGCGCTATCCGCAGGCGCCGGACGGCCCCGACGACGCGTGGTGGATGCCGGCTCGCCTCGGTGGCTCCGCGCCGACGCTGCAGGAGGCCACCCGGATGGACCGGGTGGAGGCAGTGGATCGGGCGAAGCGCGACAGTGCCTGAGCCACAGGGGCTTTCCCGGTCGTAGCTCGCTCGGGCGAACCGGATTCTCGATGCGCGGTGGACGAAGATCGACCCCCCTCCGCGACCGCCGATCGGGGTGGTCCACGATACGTCCATGCGTTTGGACCACGTCTCGTACGCCGTGAGCAGCACTGAGCTCGTCGACACCGTGCAGCGGCTCGGTCAGCAGCTCGGTGGCTCCTTCGTCGATGGCGGCCGGCACCCCAGGTTCGGCACCCGCAACTTCGTCCTCCCCATCGAGGGCGGCACCTATGTCGAGGTCGTCGCGGCACTCGACCACCCGGCGTCGGACAAGGCCCCGTTCGGTCAGGCTGTGAAGGCGCGCGCCGAAGCCGGCGGCGGCTGGCTCGGCTGGGTGGTGGCCGTCGACGACATCGCCGTCGTCGAGCAGCGGCTCGGCCGCGCAGCCGTGGACGGTCACCGGGTGCGGCCCGACGGCTTCGACCTGACCTGGAAGCAGATCGGCGTCACCGAGCTGCTCGAGGACGCCTCGCTCCCGTTCTTCCTGCAGTGGACCAGCCCCCCCGAGCAGCACCCGTCGCTGTCCGGCACCGCGCACGTCTCCGCGGTCGCCTGCGAGCTCGCCGGTGACCGCGATCGCGTGCGCGAGTGGCTGGGCGGCCCGATCGACGCGCCGATCGACGGCTCTGACATCCAATGGGTCGAGGCCGACGAGCCCGGCCTCGTCGCCGTCCACTTCCGCACCGCCACCGGAGAAACAGTCCGCATCGACTAGCACCGCGTGCACTGAAGGGTCCATGAGTTCGATAGGACCGAACCGCGGCCACCTTCATCTCACGCCGTGCGCCGGGTGATTTGTCCGTTGTCGTTGCCGGGACCTCCTCGTCACGGTTACATGGGGTGATCAGCCGGCGCATGCCGGTAGCACACAGGTGACCCGGAGGCCGTCGTGACGGTGGTACGCGCAGCACTGGTCCAGGCCCGCTGGACCGGCGACAAGGAATCGATGATCGTCGCGCACGAGCAGTACGCGCGCGACGCGGCCGCGCAGGGCGCCCAGGTCGTCTGCTTCCAGGAGCTCTTCTACGGCCCGTACTTCTGCCAGGTGCAGGACGCCGCCTTCTACGACTACGCCGAGGCAGTGCCCGGTCCCATCGTCGAACGGTTCCAGGCACTCGCCCGGGAGCTCGGACTCGTCATGGTGCTCCCGATGTACGAGCAGGAGCAGCCCGGATTCCTCTACAACACCGCGGCGGTGATCGACGCCGACGGCAGTTACCTGGGCAAGTACCGCAAGCACCACATCCCGCACGTGAAGGGGTTCTGGGAGAAGTTCTACTTCCGTCCCGGCAACCTCGGCTTCCCCGTGTTCGACACCGCGGTCGGGAAGGTCGGGGTCTACATCTGCTACGACCGGCACTTCCCCGAGGGCTGGCGCGCACTCGGGCTGGGCGGCGCCCAGATCGTGTTCAACCCGTCGGCCACCTC